>CAKPEJ010000016.1 GCA_934149325.1 uncultured Bacilli bacterium | reverse complement strand
CCTGTAAGCATATATGCATCATAGCCTCTTAATTCTTTATATCTCTTTATAGAATCGACTAAAGTTGTACAATATGCTGTACCAATATGAAATTTTCCACTAGGATAATATATTGGTGTTGTTATATAAAATGTTTTTCTCAAAGTTATTCACCCTTTCCAGTTGAACCGAATCCTCCAGTTCTTTCTCCTTCTGCACAGTCATCATCTACTAAATAATATTTATTAAAAATACCTTGTGCAAATCTATCACCTTTATTTATTTTAAGTACCTCTTTACCTTCATTTTGGATTTTAATAAACATATGTCCTTCATTATCAGGATTATTATAATAATCTGAATCAACAATTCCAACTTGATTACATAATCTTACATTATATTTAAATCCCATACTACTTCTTACTAAAAGCATTAAATATTCATCTTCACCCATTTGCGCCTTTATACCAGTTGGAACTTTAATTATTTCTCCAGGTTGAAGTTCAAATTCAATAGGACTTTTAAAATCATATCCAGCCGAATGTTTTGTTGATCTAATAGGAATACTTATATCATCATATTCACATTTATCTTTTAAATCTTTTTCATATTGCTCTCTACTAATTTTTTCAAATTTTCTCATTTTATTTACCTCCAAAAAAAATCTAACACTTGAATATATAATATCACATGTTAGACTCTTTTTCAATTATTCAAGTTGTCTTGTAATTAATTTACTTACAATATCTAGAACATTCTTTTCATTATCATTTATTTCGTTTTTTGATAACATAATTATTAATCCTGACACATCACTATTAACTATCAAAGGTATAATATAATAATTTGTTTTTATGCTTTCATCTTGTGTAATTAACAATGGTTTTATTTTATTTACTAATATAGGTGTTCTCATTTCTAATAAATCTTCTATATCATCACCAATTGCTTTATCTTTATAACTTATTATCTTTTGATTACAAGATATCACTTTATCCCTATCAGTAATTAATATATTGTTTCCAGTTATATCATTTATTATATTCACATAATCATTAAAATTTCGTTCCATATCACTCATATTTGAAAATTTTTTAAGTATAATTTCGCTTTGATTAATAAATATCTCTAAAGGTTCCCCATCTTTTATTTTCAAATTTTTTCTAATTTCTTTTGGTATTACAATTCTACCTAATTCATCTATTCTTCTAACTATTCCTGTTGATTTCATATTATCATCCTTTCGTCTAATAATATTTTGGAAAATCATGGAATATTTATACTAACATCTTTTCAATTTTTTCTAATAATTCACATAAATAGTATATGTAATGTTTTTCTAGATTTAATAAAGTTAATTTTATATATAATCTATCATTTTTATAATTAAATTTATAATTCATTGAAATCTTACTTGCATCTACAAATAATTCTTGTATATCTAATTTTTCAACAATTTCTTTATCTATTGAGAATTCAACAAATAAATTTGTTTGATCAATTTTATTTATACCAATATTTTTACATAATTTTTCTAACCATTCACTATACATATAAATATTTAAATCTTCATCTATTTTACCAAATCTATCTTCTATTTCAGATCTTATTTTATATAAATCATCTAAAGATTTTATTTCATTTATTTTCTTATGAATTTCTATTTTTAATGTATCATTATCTATATAATTATCTTTTATATGCGTAGATACTTCAACCATTGGTTTTTCATCTTCACATACTTCTTCTTTTGTTTTTATTCCTTTTATATGATCTATTTCATCATTTAACATCTTTACATATAAATCATATCCTATTGTATCAATAAAACCAGCCTGCTCAGTGCCTAATATATCACCTGCTCCTCTTATTGATAAATCTCTCATTGCTATTGAAAAACCACTTCCAAGTTCAGTAAATTCTTTAATTGCATCTAATCTTTTAACTGCTGTTTCATTCAAGATTTTGTTTTTTCCATATAATAAATATGCATATGCAATCTTATTAGATCTACCAACTCTTCCCCTTATTTGATATAGCTGACTAAGCCCAAATCTATCTGCATCAAATATAATCAAAGTATTAACATTTGGAATATCAATACCTGTTTCTATTATTGTAGTACATAACAATATATCAAATTCATTATTAATAAAACTAAGCATTGTATCTTCTATTTGATTTTTTGTCATTTGACCATGAGCAATTTTTATTTTAGCCTCTGGTACTAAATTTTGAATTTCGTGTAATTTTTCTTCTATATGTTCAACACTATTAAAAAGAATAAATATTTGCCCTTTTCTAGACATTTCATTATAAACAGCTTCTCTTATAAGCTGTTTACTCTCTTCAACTACATAAGTTTGAACTGGATATCTAAATGCTGGTGGAGTTTCTATTAATGCAAGTTCTCTTATTCCAACTAAAGACATTTGGAGTGTTCTTGGAATAGGAGTTGCACTCAATGTTAAAATATCTATATTACTCTTATATTCTTTTATTTTCTCTTTGTGAGCAACCCCAAATCTTTGTTCCTCATCTATCACAAGAAGTCCTAAATTTTTAAATTTAATATCATTACTTAAAATTCTATGAGTACCAAATAATAAATCTATTTTACCTTCCTGTAATTTTTTTAAAATTTCATTTGATTCTTTCTTACTAGTAAATCTATTTAATAACGCAATATTTATTCCATAATTTTTAAATCTTTCCAATGCATTTTTGTATTGTTGAGATGATAATATTGTTGTAGGACATAAATACGCTACTTGTTTCCCATTATCTATAGATTTAAATATTGATCTAAAAGCAACTTCTGTTTTTCCATATCCAACATCACCACACAAAAGCATATCCATTGGTCTTGCTTCTTCCATACTCTTTTTTATTTTATCAATAGCAATTATTTGATCTTTTGTTGGTGTAAATTTAAATTCAGATTCAAAATTCATCTGATCTTTATCATCAGGATTACATGCAAAACCTGGTCTCATTGCTCTTTCAGCAGATACTTTTATTAATTTTTCTGCTATATCTTTTATTTTATTTTTTATTCTTAATTTTGTCTTCTGCCATTCAGTACCACCCAATTTATTAATTTTAGGTGTTATTCCTTCATTAGAAGAATATTTACTTATTAATTCTATCTTTTCCACTGGAATATATAATTTATCATTATCTCTATATAAAACTTCTAAATAATCCTTTTCATTTCCTTTTTTATTTAAAGTTTTAATACCATTATATACACCTATACCATGATTAGTATGAACAACATAATCTCCTATTTTTAAATTGTCTATTTTTTTAATTTTTGTACCAACTTTAAATTTATTTTTATAATTAATACTATTATTTCTTGACTTAAACAATTCATTTTCCGTTATTATTACATAATCATCAAGTTCGAATCCCTCTTCTATATCACTCTCAATTAAATTAATTTTATCTTCATAAATTGTATCAATTGTTGTTTTTACTGTGGAAAAATTTATGTATTTTTTAATGTTTTCTAGAGTTTTCAAATTTTTAAAACTTAATATTATTTTCTTATTTTGAAATTTTTTAGAAGAAATATATTCATTTAGTAAATTAAAATCAGATTTAAAGTTATCTATTTTTTTTGAACTGTAATTATAGACTTTATTTAATTTGATATCAGTCATCATATTATCTATGTTCATTAAATATATAGCATCTTTTAATGTTAAAATATCAAAACTATTCATATAATCAGTCTTATATTCTTCTTTATTTGACGTTGAATATTCAAATATTTGATTTTGTAAATTTTTATAAGCATTTTTTATTTGTGTATAATCTTTATATATTTTTATTGGATTATCTAAATAATCTAATATTGATTTTACTTCATCTAAAACATATGGTAAAAATTTTTGTTTTCTTGGTATATCTTTGTTTGATACGTTAATAAATTCAGAATATGGTGAAATATTTATTTCATCAATTTCGTCTAAAGATCTTTGACTTTCAACATCAAAAAATCTAATTGAATCAATATCGTCTCCCCAAAATTCTATTCTAACAGGATTATCATATCCTACTGGAAATACATCTATTATGAAACCTCTGTTTGATATATCACCAGTTTTTGTTGCAAGTACATTTGAATCATAACCAATATTTATTAATTTTTCATATAAACTATTTTTATCGATCGTATCTGATTTTTTAATTTTTATGTTACTACTTTTCCATATTTCTTTACTTGGTAAATATCTTAAAGCACCCATCAAATTTGTTATTACTATATTATTAGTTGAGGTTGATAAATTATTTAAAGTATTTAATCTAATTGATTTTAATTCTGGTGACATTGCTAAAGCTTCTGAAGTTAGAAAATCATCCATAGGAAATAAATAAACATTTTCATTTAATTTTGATAACGATGAATAAATTTGATTTGCTTCATATAAATTATTTGTAACTAATATTACATTCTTTTTATTTTTTTCATATATATTTGAAATGCAAAAAGAGATTAACTGTGTTGTTAATCCTGTTATACCAATGTTTTTTATGTTGTCAAAATCAAATTTTTCATTAAAAATTTTTGTCATTTCATCATCTCTTTTAATTATATTTACTCATTAGTGCTTCAAAATCTAACTTAAAAAAATCATCTATAATATTAATGCTTGTATTTATTGAATCAGAAAGAATATTTCTTTCTTCTTTACTGAAACTACCAAGTACATAATCTTTTGTATCTAATTTTTTATTATTTGATATACCTATTTTAAGTCTCTTATAATTTTTAGTTCCTAAATGTTGTTCAATATTTTTAATACCGTTATGACCTCCAGATGAACTATTTCTTTTTAATTTTATTTTACCAACAGGTTGATCTAAATCATCTTGGATTACTAAAATGTCATCTATAGAAATATCAAAATAATCAACAAATTGTCTTACAACTTCACCTGATAAATTCATATATTTTTGTGGTTTTAATAAAATTACCTTATTTCCATCAATATTTTCTTGAGCATATATACCACAAAATTTATTTTTATTTAATGTAATATTTTTACTTTTTGAATATGCATCTATTACATCAAAACCAATATTATGTCTTGTATTATTATATTCTTTTCCTGGATTACCTAATCCTACTATTAGTTTCATTATTTTCCTCCATGATATTCCATATATACTTTATTTTTTTCAACATTATGTAACTTTGCTACTTTTTTTATTGCATCTTTTTCACTTATACCATCACTTATTAATATTTTTACGTGTTCGACTAATGAAATTGTATCATAATTTTCTTTTTCTTTATTTCCATCAACAACTAATACAAATTCACCTTTAGGCTCAACTAACTCGTCTAAAACATCATCAACTTTGCCTCTATAAACTTCTTCATACTTTTTACTTATCTCTCTTGAAATGCTTATATTTCTATCACCCATTATTTCTTTTATCAATAAAAGCGTTTCTCTTATTCTATATGGTGACTCGTAGAATATTATTGTATTTTTTTCTGTTTTTAGAGATTCAAGTTCTTTTTTCTTTGAACTTTTTTTGCTGTCTAAAAATCCATAAAATAAAAAGTGATTTGGATTTAATCCTGACATAACTAAAGCTGGTGTAAATGCTGTTGCACCAGGTAAGCACACAACATTATATCCTTTTTTTGATATATTGTAAACACTTACATATCCTGGATCACTAATAGTGGGAGTACCTCTATCAGAAACTAGTGCTACATTTTCTCCATTATCTAAATATTTACATATCTTAAGAGCAGCACTATCCTCATTAAATTTATGACATGCGATTAATGGTTTTTCTATATCATAATATTTAATCAATTTTAATGTTTCACGTGTATCTTCTGAAAATATTACAGATACAATTTTTAAAACATTAATAGATCTTATCGTTATATCTTCCATATTACCTATTGGTGTTGGTACTAAATATAAAGTTGGTGTATTATCATAACTTTTTTGACTCATTTTTTCACCTCTATTTATTGAAACATTTCTTCTATCTCTTTTAAATATTTTCCATCATCATCATGTACATACAATGGTGGTAATATTTTTAAACCAGGTTTACCATTTTTTGTTCCTTCTATTAATAAAATATTAGATTCCGACTTATACTTTGGATACACAAATTGTATTCTTTTTGCTTCAATATTGTTTTTTCTCATTTTTTCTATTATTTCTATTAATCTATCTGGTCTATGAACTAATGCTATACTTCCATTATTTTTTAATATTTTTTTTGATATTTGAAAAATATCATCTAAATTTATTTCAACTTCGTGTCTTGCAACTGTCTTTATTTTATTTTCATTTAAATTTGATTTTGAGCTCATTTTAAAATATGGTGGATTACACGTAATAAGATCAAAAGTATCGGTTTCATATTTTTCTGTTAATTTTTTTACATTCATATTTAAAAGTTGAATTTGATCATTTAAATTATTTATATCGACTGATTTTTCAGCAAGATTATATACATCTTCTTGAAGCTCAACTCCTACTATATTTGCAGATGTTTTTTGACTTAATATTAATGGAATGGGTGCATTTCCTGTACAAAAATCAATTATGTTTTTAGTATTTTTATTAATTGTAACAAAATTACATAATAAAACTGAATCCAATGAAAAATTAAACCACTCTGTATTTTGAACAATTTTTAAATCTTTGTAATTTAATAATCTATTAATTACTTCCATTATCTATCTCCAATATTGTTTTGTCTTTTTTTTCTATTTTATATTTATTTTTTATAGGATCAACACTTACAACTTTTCCTTCTTCTATTATTTGACCAACCTTTGGAAAGTCTTTTTTTAATTCTGAATAAGTTTCATCTTCATATGAAAGACAGCATAATAATCTATTACAAGCTCCATTTATTTTACTAGGATTTAAAGATAAATTTTGATTTTTTGCCATATTAATTGTTATATTATTAAAAGAATATAAATATTTAGAACAACATAATGGCCTACCACAAGGTCCTAATCCTCCAATATCCTTTGCTTTATCTCTAGGACCTATCTGTCTTAATTCAATTCTTATTTTATATATAGCTGCTAACTGTTTTGCAAGTTCACGGAAGTCTACTCTTCCTGATGATGTAAACGAAAAAAATAACTGAGTTCTTTCAAAAGTATAATTTGCATCAATTATCTTCATATCAAGATTAGTTTCTTTAATCAATTCTTCACATTTTTCTTTTGCCTTTTTTGCATCTTTTACATTATTTAAATGTTGTATATAATCTTTTTTTGTTGATATTCTAATTACTTTTTTTAATGGCGATGTAAATTCATCATTTGATACTTCTAACACATCCGTTACTATTTTTCCAAATTGTAATCCTCTTTCTGTATCAACAATTACAGTAATATTTTTCTTTACATTTAAATTGTTTACATCAAAAAAATATTTTCTACCATAATCTTTAAAAGTAACTCCAACAACTTTTACTAATTTTTCCATATTACACCTCACACAATTTCAAAATAAGTCTATCTATTAATAACTTTTGATTCAAATTAAATGTATTTTCTTTTTTTAATTCTTCTATTATATATATTTTTTTAATGATCTTTTCCATCGAATTATTTTCAGATAAATTTATTATAGATTTTTCATATTCTTTCATATATTTTATTTTTTTTGTTATTTTGTAATTAAACATATCATAATAAAAATATAATAATGTATAGAAAAATATTTCAATCTCTTTATTATCAGTATACACATCATATATCAATAATTTTGTTTTATAATAGACATTTTTTCCTATTTTTTCAAATTCGTTTATAAAATCAATTACATTATCAACTAATTTTTTCAAATTTTCCATATCATCATACATACTTATTTTAAAAATATAATCATAAAAAGTTTCTAAGTTTGATACATTTTTAAAATTTAATATTTGACATCTTGATTTAATAGTTGGAATTACAAAATCTAAATTATCAGTTAAAAAAATTGCTATTACATCTTCATTTGCATCTTCAATAAATTTTAACATTGCATTTGCAGTTATTACATTTAACTTTTCACAATTTTTTACTATATAAACAATTTTATTTCCTTCAATAGGCTTTGTACTTATTTCCTCTTTTAATTTTAAAAATTGTTCTTTTTTTATCATATTATTTTCTGGTTCTATTATTTTTAATTCATCATAAATATTTTTATCAATTTTTGAACATATATTATTTTTAATATCTTCATTTATATTTTTACAAATTAACTCTTTTGAAAATTCTTTTGAGAAATTAAATATATAATCAATGTCATTACAACAAAACATATATGCTTGTACAATTTTATCGTTTTTTAATTCATTATCTAGTAATGTAATTATAAATTTTTGATCTTGCTTATACTTTTCTATCATTTTGTACTCCTATCTAAAATTTAACAAATAAAATAAAATTAAACATATAAAACCGGATGTTCCAAAAACAGATATTATCAATACTGTAATAATATTTATTGGAATATTTAAATTAAATTGGTTAGTTACTATGTTGTAACTATATAAAACAATTATACTAATAATTAACCTTTTTAAAATTTTAAATATTGATTTTAACATTGAGTTCACCTCAATATATTTTATGAAACTATATAACTATTATGATATTTCTGTTCTACCCTCTAAAGCTCTTTGTATAGTTATTGAATCTAGATATTCCATATCAGCACCTACTGGTACTCCTGCAGCTATTTTTGTTACCTTTATATCTAAACCTTCTAACATTTTTGATATATATAATGATGTGGTTTCACCCTCCATACTTGGATTTAATGCTAAAATTATTTCTTTAATTTTTCCATTTTTAACTCTATTAATTAATTGATTAATTTTTATATCTTCCGGATTAATACCTTCTAGTGGTGATATTAAACCTTCTAAAACATGATATTTACCATTAAATATATTGGCTTTTTCAAACATAACCAAATTTTTTGTATTTTCTACTACACAGATAACATCTTCATCTCTTGATTTATCACTGCAAATCATACATTTGTCGCTATCTTCTGTCAAATTATTGCAAACAATACATTTATGTATTTTTGTATGAACATCATTTAGTGACTGTGAAAACCTATTTAATTGATCATCATCAAATTTTAATATTGAAAAGGCAAGTCTTTCTGCATTTTTTTCACCTATTCCTGGTAATAATTTAAAACAATCAATTAAATTTTCTAAACTCTTTGTATATCTCATTAAAATAAACCTGGAAATCCTTTTCCAAATTTTCCTAATTTTTCTTCCATTTTTTTATCTGCTTGATCTAATGCATCATTTGTAGCTAATAAAATCATATCTTCTAATATTTCCAAATCTTCAGAAGTTATATTTTTATCTAAAATATTAATTTTTTTAATTTTTTTATCACCTGTCACTTCTACTTCTACTAATTCTTGTTTTCCAGTAAATATTTGTTTTGACACTTCTTCTTGTGCCTTTTGCATATCTTTTTGCATTTTTTGTGCTTGTTGCATAATCATATTCATATTCATAATTTATTCTCCTATCTCTATTAAATCTTCAAAATCATTTTTATTTTCATCTTTTTTTTGTTTTATTTTTTCTAAAACTTTACTTTCATCTATTAATTGTATTTGTTCTTTATTTTTTATTTTTTTTACATATATTTCTCTTTGAATATCCCATTGTGTATTTAATAAAAAGCATGCAAACAATTTTACACCAGACAATTTATATAACATATTTTCAATTACATCTAAATTATTATATAACTCATCTAATATATTGTTATTGTCCGCTGTAATTACTATACCATTTTTACATGCAGCTTTCAATTTACAATCATTAAGTATATTAACAATTTTTAAATCATCTAAATTAGTTACGTTAAATGATAAATCTTCAAATATTTTCTTATAAGTTATAAGTGACTCTTTATTTGCCATAGAAAGAATATTATTTAATCTAATATTCATTAATTCATTATAATCTTCAATTATAAAATTTTGTTTTTCTTCTTTTACTTCTTCTATTTTTTTCGGTTTTGAATACTCTTTAACTTTTTTATTTTCATCAGAATCATAAGTTTTACTTATTTGAACATTTGTTTGCTTTTTGTTTAAAACATCAAATATTTTCATAATTGTTAAATCAAAATATATTCTTTTATCTCTAGTATTCTTCATTTGATTTATACAATCATTAAGTATCATAATTATTTCTATTATATTATTTTTACTTATTTTATATTTTTTATTATCAATTTGTTCATCAAGCATTTTTTTTCTTAAGAAACTACTTACATCTTCACAAATATAAGAAAATTCTTTTCCTGAGTTTTCAATTTCATCTATAAATTTAAAACAATCTTCATAATTTTCATCTACTATAAAATCTAATAGTTTTTCTATTTCTGATTCAGATATTCTACCATTCAATAAAATTATATCTTCAGATTTAATATTTCCATCACTATATGCATTTACTTGATCTAACAAACTAATTGCATCTCTCATTCCACCATTTGAATTTTTAGCAATTAATTCAAGAGATTCATCATCTATTTTTATATTTTCTTGTTCACAAATATATTTTAATCTATCAATCATATTTTGTTTAGGTATAGATTTAAATTCAAAACTTTGGCATCTTGATTTTATTGTTAATGGTATTTTATGAGGTTCTGTAGTTGCCAATATAAATATAACATGTTCAGGTGGTTCCTCTAACGTTTTTAATAAAGCATTAAACGCTCCTGTTGTTAACATATGAACTTCATCAATTATATATATTTTATATTTTGAATCTGTCGGCAATAATGTTATGTGATTTTTTATTTCTCTTATTTCATCAACCCCATTATTAGATGCAGCATCCATTTCTATTATATCAATATTTTCATTATTGTTATTTGATATACAACTAGAACATTTTTCACAAGAACATCCATCAATTTGATTTTCACAATTAATTGTCTTTGCAAATATTTTTGCTACGCTTGTTTTTCCAGTTCCACGAGGTCCTATAAATAGATATGAATGAGTTAATTTATTGTTTTTTATAACATTTTTTAAAGTTTGTATTATTACTTTTTGTCCAGAAACATCATTAAATGTTTTCGGTCTATATTTTCTATATAAAGCTAAATATTTCATAAAACCTCCTCTCTTTCATCATTAACATTATAGCATATTTTGATTATTATTTCAGCTCAATAAGTGGTGATATGTAAATTTAATTCAACGTTTCACGTGAAACTTTAAAAAAACAAAATTATCTATTAATTATTGTTTTTATAAAATATAAATTAAAGAAATATTATCAATTATAAAATACAAAAATAATGTTTCACGTGGAACATAAAAAATATTGATATATAATTATTAAAATAATTTTAAAATCAGAATTATATTAATTTTATTTTAAAAAAATAATCTAGAAATATTTCTAAATTATTATATATGTTTCACGTGAAACTATTTTCTAAGATTTTTAAAAAATTGTTTTAAGTAATTTGATATAGTTTCATTTTTTATATATTCTGTTTCTATATTTTTTTCTGTTAAATAATGATTTTGTTTTGAAAAGTAAATTACTTTTGAAATTCTACTTTTTTTTATGATTTCTCTACACATAGAACAAGGCTCTAATGATACATACAAAATACAATCATCTAATCTCCAATTATGCTTTTTTTTCATTGCTTTCTTTATTGCTAATATTTCAGCATGATTCATGAAATTATTTTTTGATTCTACCTTATTATATGCTCTACTTATAATTTTATTATTAGAAACAATTAATGCAGATATAGGTACTTCATTATTTTTCTGTGCTTTTTTCATTAATTTTAATAGTTCTTCTTGTATATAATCATTATTTAACATATTATCCTCCATAAAAATAAAAAAAGCACACACGAAAATTAAATGTTAAGGCTGCTATATTTCTATCCTGACCTGATTCCAAGTTTTTCGTTGTGCATTTAAAATATACAATATAAAATTGAATTTGTCAATAAAAATATATCGAACAAATGTTTTTAAAATATTTCCCGGGAAATATTTTAAAAGGAAACTTACTCAGTTTCCTTTTCTTCTTCTTCTGCTTCTGACTGTTTTGAACTTGATACTGTTGATACTTTTTGATTATCTTTTAAATTAATCAATCTTACCCCTTGTGTTACTCTACTCATTTTTGAAACTTGATCAATAGGAATTTTTATTATTATTCCACTATTAGTAACAATCATTAAATCTTCATCTTGATTTACCTTTTTAACAGATACTATTGATCCATTTTTTTCAGTTATATTCATAGCTTTTACGCCTTTGCTACCTCTATGAGTAAGTCTATATTCATCAATATTAGTACGCTTTCCATAACCATTTTCAGTAATAATTAATAATTCATCATCTGAATTAATTCTTTCAGCACTTACACATTCTGTATCATCATTTATATCAATTCCTTTTACACCACTTGCAGTTCTACCCATTATTCTAATTTCTGATTCATTAAATCTGACTAATCTTCCATTTGATGCACCGATTACAATTTCATCATTTCCTGTTGTTTTATTAACAGATAATAATTCATCATTTTCTTTTAAGGTAATAGCAATTTTACCACTTTTTCTAATATTTTCAAATTCTTCTAATTTTGTTCTCTTAACTAATCCACGTTTAGTAACAAATGTTACAAAATTATTTTCATTTTCATCATTTCCAATAGGAACAATAGCTTTAATACTCTCATCTTTTTCTATTGGTAATAAGTTAATTATTGGTAAACCTTTTGCTTGTCTACTATATTCAGGTATTTCATAACCTTTGATTCTATATACTTTTCCTTTATTCGTAAAGAATAATACATAGTCATGTGTTTGAAGTGTTAACATCTGTTCAACAAAATCCTCTTCATTTGTTGTCATACCTTTAACTCCTACTCCACCTTTATTTTGTACCTTATAAGTATTAATAGGTAATCTCTTTATATATCCTTTATTTGTTAAATTAACAACAATATCTTCAACTGGTATTAATGATTCATCTTCTATATAATCAATAGCAGTCATATCAATACTTGTTCTTCTTTCATCAGCATATTTGTCCTTAATTTCTAATAATTCTGATTTAATTATTCCATAAATTCTTTCATCTGAAGCTAAAATTGCTTTTAAATCTTTAATCTTTGCAAGTAAATCATTTAATTCATTTTCAATTTTATCTCTTTCTAATCCTGTTAGTCTTCTTAATTTCATTTCCAAGATTGCATCTGATTGAATTTCACTTAAACCAAACTTGCTCATTAAACCAGCCTTTGCTTCTTCATCTGATTTAGAACCTCTTATTAGTTTAATTACTTCATCAATATGATCTAAGGCTATTTTTAAACCTTCTAATATATGTACTCTTTTTTCTGCTTTATCTAATTCAAATTTTGTTCTTCTTATAATTACTTCTTTTTGATATTCAATATATTTTGAAATAATATCTTTTAATCCAAGTGTTTTAGGAACACCTTTATCAAGCATCAAGAATATTATTCCGAAATTAGTTTGAAAAGAAGTATGTTTATATAAATTATTTAACACAACTTGCGCATTTGCATCTTTTTTAAGTGTAATAGTTATTTTTACACCATTTTTTAAATCTGTATGATAATCTGCTATACCTTCTATAGTTTTATTGTGGACAAGTTCTGCAACTTTATTTTTAAGTTCCATTGTATTAACACCATAAGGAACTTCATCAATAATTATATAATGTTTACCATTTTCTTCTTCAATTCTTGCCCTACTTCTTATAGTAATAGTACCTCTACCTGTTTCATAAGCCTTTTTAATACCACTGTTTCCTAAAATAATACCACCTGTTGGAAAATCAGGTCCTTTAATATATTCCATTAATCCTAAAGTATCAATTTCAGGATTATCTATATAAGCAATACATCCATCAATTACTTCGCCTAAGTTATGTGGTGGAATATTTGTTGCCATACCAACAGCAATACCCATAGTACCATTTACAAGAATATTTGGAAATCTTGAAGGTAATATTGCAGGTTCTTTTTCTGTAACATCAAAATTATCTATAAAATCTATTGTATCTTTATTAATATCTCTTAATAATTCTAGTGAAATTTTTGAAAGTCTTGATTCTGTGTAACGCATTGCGGCTGCTCCATCACCATCTATATTACCAAAGTTACCATGACCATCTACTAATGCATATCTATAACTAAAATTTTGTGCCATACGAACCATTGCTTCATATATACTTGAATCTCCATGAGGATGATATTTACCCATAACATCACCGACAATACGTGCCGATTTTCTATGAGGTTTATCTGGTGTATAACCTGATTCATACATTGACCATAAAATTCTTCTATGAACGGGTTTTAAACCATCTCTAAGATCAGGTAATGCACGTGAAGTGATAACACTCATTGAGTATTCAATGAAAGATGATTCTATTTCATTTACAATATTATTCTCTTCTAATCTATCTCTACTATGATCCATAATTTACCTCCTATATATCCAAATTTTTTGCGTATGGAGCATTTTCTTCTATAAACTTTCTTCTAGGCTCTACTTCTTCACCCATTAATTTAGAAAATGCTGCATCTGCTTTTATTGCATCTTCTATTGTTATTTTTCTAAGTACTCTATTATTAATATCCATAGTTGTTTCATAAAGCTGATCATCATCCATTTCACCTAAACCTTTCATACGTTGAATTAAAGGTTTAACATTTGGATTTAATGTAGCTAAATATTCATCTTTTTCTTCATCGTTTAACACATATTTCGTCACTTTTCCATGTTTGATTGCATATAATGGTGGCTGTGCTGCATATACATGCCCTGCCTCTACAATTGGTCTAAAGAAACGATAAAATAATGTTAATAATAAAACTCTAATATGAGATCCATCAACATCAGCATCAGTCATTATTATTATTTTATGGTATCTTAATTTATTTAAATCAAATTCTTCACCAATACCAGTACCAAATGCAGTTATTATTGTTCTAATTTCTTCATTTGATAATGCTCTATCAAGTCTTGCTTTTTCAACATTTAATATTTTACCTCTAAGTGGAAGTATTGCTTGAGTCATTGAATCTCTGCCTGTTTTTGCAGACCCTCCTGCTGAATCACCCTCTACTATAAATATTTCACATATTGATGGATCTTTACTTTTACAATCAGATAATTTTCCACCAAAATTAACAACATCTAAATCGCTTTTTCTACGAGTTAATTCTCTTGCTTTTTTTGCAGCTACTCTTGCTCTTGCAGCAGTCATTGTTTTTTCAACAATAATTTTTGCTTCTTCTGGATTTTCCATTAAAAATCTTTCAAATCCTTCTGCAAAAACATTATCAGCAATTTTTCTAACTTCTGAATTACCAAGTCTACCTTTTGTTTGACCTTCAAATTGTGGATTTGGATGTTTACAAGATATTATCATTGTTAAACCTTCTTTAACATCATCGCCAGTTAAAGAAGCATCCTTATCTTTTAAGAAATTATTTTTTCTAGCATAATTATTAATAATTCTAGTTAAAGCTCTTCTAACACCTTCTTCATGAGTTCCTCCATCATGAGTATTAATGTTATTAACAAATGAATATATGTTATCTGTATAACCTGAATTATATTGCATAGCAACTTCAAACATAATTCCTGCTTCTTCACCTTCTAAATGTATAATTTCTTTATGAATTGGTGTTTTATTTTTATTTAAGAATTTAACATATTCACTTATACCACCTTCGTAATGAAAAGTTTCTTTTCTTTCTTCTTCACCACGTTTATCTGTTAATGTTAATCTTAATCCTTTATTTAAGAATGCAAGTTCTCTTGTTCTCACCTTTAAAATTTCATAATCATATATATCTGTATCAAATATATCAGCATCTGGTTTAAATGATACTGTTGTTCCTGTTTTGTTTTCATCACAATTACCAATTACTGTCAATTTTTGACTTGTTTTTCCACCATTTTCAAATTTTGCTTCATATATTTTTCCATCTTTATAAACTGTTACTACTACCCAACTTGATAATGCATTTACAACAGATGCACCAACACCGTGAAGTCCACCAGAAACCTTGTATCCTCCACCACCAAATTTACCTCCAGCATGAAGTACTGTATAAACTGTTTCAACAGTTGATATTCCAGTTTTTGGATGAATTCCTACAGGTATTCCACGTCCATCATCTCTTACAGTTATTGAATTATCTTTATTTATATCAATTTCAATATGTGTACAATAACCTGCTAAAGCTTCATCAATTGAATTATCTACTATTTCCCAAACTAAATGATGAAGACCTTTAACATCTGTTGTACCAATATACATTCCAGGTCTTTTTCTTACTGCTTCAAGTCCTTCAAGAACTTGTATAGCAGATGCATCATAATTATTTTCTACCATTTTCTTCACCTCTTATTACTTTCCCATTATCTACATAAAAAATATCTGCATTTTTTACTATTTTTTCATCAACATTATTTAAATCTGTTGCAGTTATAAATACTTGTAAGTCTTTTTTGATGTATTTTATAATATTATTTTTTTTAGATTGATCTAATTCACTAAAAATGTCATCTAATAATAGAATTGGTTTTATATTAAATTCTTTGTACATTTCTAATTCTGCTAATTTAAAACATAAAATTGCTATTCTATGTTGACCTTGTGATCCATAATTATTTATTTTTATATTATCTATATAAATAGAAAAATCATCACGATGAATACCTATTAAAGTCATTTTCTGATATATTTCACCATTAAAAATATTATCATATTTTATAAATAAGTCATTTTTTATATTTTTTTCATCATAAGAATCGATAAAAGTTTCATACTTAACCTCTATCTTATCTTTTCCAGTTATATTTTTATAAATTTTAGAAATATATTTATTAATATTTTCTATATAATTCTTTCTATATTTATATATTTTAATGTTCTGATCAATTAGTTTTTCAGTAAGTATATCAAAATATGTTTTATCAAATGAACTATTTTTTAAGTATTCATTTCTATTTTTTAATATTTTATTATACTCTGTTAATTCCTTAATATAATTATTATTAAACTGGCCTATTTCTATATTTAAAAACTTTCTTCTACCTATTGGTGAACCTTTTACTATTTCTAAATCATCAGGACAAAACATAACAACATTTATATTTGATAAATATTCACTAGTTTTTTTTAAAATATTATTATTAATAGATACTCTTTTGCCATTTTTGTTTATTAGAATTTCAAAAGAATTCTTTTTATTATTACTATTACTTATATCCCCCCTTATTTTAGTAAATAAGCAATCATTTTTTATTAAAAACAAATCTTTATTACATCTATGTGATTTAGTAACAGATAAAACATATATAGATTCTAATATATTTGTCTTACCTTGAGCATTATTTCCAATGAAAATATTGATATTTTTATTAAAATCTAATTTTAATTCATTATAATTTCTAAAATTTACTAAAAAAATTTTACTTAAAAACATTTTAAACCTATTTTAACGTCCATATCTTCACCTTACCACCTAAATAATGTTCCTATACACATACACTAATTATACCACAAAAAAAGGCTAATTTTACATTTTTTTTATAAAATTTAGCCTTTTATTCAATTATTTTTCTTTTTCTTAAAACATTTTCTAATTTTATAGCTCTTGAATACTGATTATCAAAGGATCCTATTGAAATATTTAACTCTAATTGACTTCCATTTTCAAATATTATTATAGTGTTATTATCATTTTTCATATAATGATTAATATGATTTAATGAAATCCAACAACATTCATCACTCTTTCTTGGTGAAGAAGTCGGAAAATATATTAAATTTCTACTTTCTTCTATAATTATAGGAGATTTATGACTTATTCCTATTAAACTTTTTGTACCTTCATGTCTTCCCATATAAGAACTACCAAAATATTTACAACTATGATCAATAATATGCATAACTGAATTTTCAACCATAAAAGTATCAGAATTTTCATAAACTTTTGTTAAATAATTATTAACTGGTATAAGAGCTAATGTATCTTTGTTTATTTCATACGTTCTATTCATTATAATTTTCCCCCCTAAAAAATAAAACACTTTTCTTATACATCAAAAAAATTAAAAAAAATGTAGAAATTTGAAAAAAAAAGAAAATTTTCAAAAAATTTTCTAATAAGTCTTAATTGGTAACAATAATTCTATTAAATTTTCATCTTCTTCATTATTTAATATTATAGGTGTTATATCAGTATTTAATAATATTTTAACATTTTTACTAGTTATTGTTTTTAAAGCATCCATCATGTACTTTGAAGAAAATGCTATTTTTATATCTTCATTATTATTTTTTATTATTGACAATTTTTCTTCTACTTTACCTATTTCTGGAGTATTTGAACTAATTGTAAGAATATTTCCATTTGTTTCAAATTTAATTACATTTTTTTCTTTTTCACTAGTTAATAGAGATGCTCTATCAATTACTTGATATAATTCATCTAAATCGGCTTTTACTTCTAATTTAAATTCTGTTGGTATTAATCTTGATGTATCTGGAAAATTACCATTTAATAATCTTGATTGAAATAAAATATTATCAAATTCAAATAAAATTTTATTTGAGAAGATATGAATATTTATGTTTTCATCTTCATCATTTAATATTTTAACAAGTTCACCTATATTTTTAGAAGGAATAACTATATTAATTAAGTTATCCACAGGATTATTTAATTTTATTATTTTTTTAGATAATCTATATGAATCAGTTGCAATACATTCCATATTATCATCTTCTATTTTAAAGTTAATACCTGTTAAAATAGGACGTGATTCTTGCATAGATGTTGCAAATATTGTTTGATTAACTATATTTTTTATTAATTTTTTAGGTAAAACAATAGGATTACTTGATTTTTCTATATTTAAATTAGGAAATTCATCAGAATCTATACCATTTAAATTAAAATTAGAATTTCCTGTGTATAAAATTATTTTAAGTCCATCTACAACTTCTATATTAATTAATCCATTTGGTAATTTTCTAACTATTTCTAATAAATATTTACCTTGAATAACAATTGTTCCTAATTCTTCAACATTGTCTATTAATTTTCTATCTATAAATGTTTGTATATCTATTTCATTATTTGTTGCTGTTAAATATAAACCATTTTCTTTTAGATCAAATTTAATTCCTCCTAAAACAGGTATAACGTTTTTTGAAGAAACTGCTTTTGATACGTTATTTAAATTTTCTAATAAGATTTCTTTCTTTATACTAAATTTCATTTTAAAACCTCCTACCAAAATTAATTATAGCATATTTATTATTATTTTTTATAATATTTATTATAATACAGTGGAAATTGTTAATAAGTAACTTTTTTCCTTATATATAAACAAAAATCAGCTGTTTATTAAATGTTTATAAATCTTTTTTTTCAACATTATTCCTCTAATTTCTGTTTAATTTCATTAATTATATTCTCTAATTGTTTGTTAATTTTTACCTCTTTTTCTATTTTATCACATGAATGAATTACTGTTGAGTGATCTCTTCCACCAAATTCCATTCCTATTCTTGGGAAAGATTCATCTGTTAATTGTCTCGATAAATAAATTGCAATTTGTCTTGGAAATGCAATGGTTGCTACCCTTTTTTTAGATTTTAGATCTTCTACAGTAACATTATAATATTCTGCAACTACTCTTTGAATTTTTTGAATATCATTTTTAAAATTAGTTGAAGTATTTATAGTACCTTTTAATGCTTCTATTGCTAAATTTAATGTAATTTCTTCTTCAAAAAATATTGTAGAATAAGCGCAAACCCTTGTTAATGCACCTTCTAAGTTTCTAACATCTGAATGACACATATTAGCAATATAATCAATAACATCTTCACTCATATGTTGTGAAAAATTCATATTAGCAATTTTTTTTCTTAATATATCTTTTCTTAATTGATTATCCGGTGGAAAAATATTAACTTTTAGTCCCCAATTAAATCTGGTTCTTAACCTATCTTCTAAGTTTTTTAAATCATCGGGAGAACTATCTGATGATATTATTATTTGCTTTTTATCATCATATAAAGTGTTAAATGTGTGGAAAAATTCTTGTTGAGTTTTAGGAGCAGTACCTAAAAATTGTATATCATCTATTATAAGAACATCTATATTTCTATATTTATCTTTAAATCTTTCAGCAAAATCAAAATTTGTTCCATCTTTATCTCTTTTATTAAGTCCTAAAAAATCTGTTATAAATTGTTCACAGGTAACATATAAAACTCTTTTATTTGAGTATTTTACTATATAATTACCAATAGCTTGCATCAAATGAGTTTTACCAAGACCACTATTTCCATATATAAATAATGGATTATACATTTTTCCAGGATTTTCAGCTACTGCTAATGCTGTGGCTTGTGCAAATCTATTACTCTCTCCTACTATAAAATTTTCAAAAGTATAGTCTTTATTAAGATTTGCTTTTTCTGCACTATTATATGGAACCCCAACTTCTTCATTTTCCACAGGAATACTTTTTTTCTGTTTAACTATCTCATTTTCCAAATAATATTCAAAAGTAAAATTTGTTCCTGTAATCGAATTAAAAATATCTTCAATCATTTCATTATACATTACAGATAAATGTTTTTTGTGTGCTGGTGTTGGAACAATAACTATAGCTTTTTCACCATCTAATTCTAGTAATTTAGTATCTTTAAACCATGTATCAAAAAGTAATGGTGACATTTTTGGTTTTATTGTATTTAATAATTTGTTCCATATAGCATCTGTATTCATAATAGTAACCACCTCCCCGCCTGAATTTTATAGATAGTTTCTACGTAACTTAATTATAACCTATTTTTTCCAGTTTTCAACAGCAAAAATCTATAAACAATACTTATAAACAATATCTGTTGATAAAATTTGTTTAAATATAAGGAAATTATATAGTTTTCAACATTTTCCACAAATTTTAAATAAACATCTAATTTATCAACATCTAATATTTATCAACAACATTGTTGATAATGTTGATAAGTAATTTTCTCTTGTTATTATAATAAAAAATAAAAATTTTTTCCACAAAAAAAGTGAAAAATTATTCACTTTATAGTTTTTGACTATTTGTATTATCAACAGTATCGCTAATAATATTATATTTTTTTAACTTCTCTTCAATTCTTTTTCTATCCGAATTTCTTTTTATAATAGCACATTCAGCGTCAATGTAATCTTGAGCTTCATTAGATGCATACTTATCACTGACCATTCTGTCTATTAAATCGTTAATTTTTGATAGTTCATTTTTTATTTCTAATTGTATATCACTTGAAAAATCATTACCAGTCTTCTCTATTTGATTATTAATTGTTTCTAACTTATTAGAAATTTTTTGAACTTCACCAATATTTGATTGCATTAAATTTAATTTTAACTCTAATTTGTTATTAACTAAATCTTGGACCTTTTCAAATTCTTCTAAATTATTTAAAGTAAGTTGAATTCTTTTTAAACATGCATTTAATAAATATTGACATTCACTAAAATCATTATCAAAATTTCTTTTAACAAAATCTAAGTTACCATTTAGAGGTACATGACATATTGTATCTTCTTTTTTACTTTCAAAAGCTTCTTTAATTGAATTAATTTCCTCTAATTTATTTATATCATCTTGTTCTAAACTTTTTAAATAAATATATTGACTTAATAAATTTTCTATATTTTTTTTCTTATTAAACATAAATTTCTCCTATCATTATATATAAGATTTAATTTAATTATAAGAGAAAAAATATTATTTTTCAATAAAATTGTTGACTTTATTATGAAAAATATATATAATTGTAATGTTTTTATGAACTTGGAGGTGTAATTTATGAAAAGAACATTTCAACCAAATAATAGAAAAAAAGCAAAAAAACATGGATTTTTTTCTAGAGTAAAAGGTAATGTATTAAATAAAAGAAGAAAAAAAAGGTCGTAAAGTTTTATCTAAATAATAATTCCACTAAATAGAAAGTGGTTTTTTTTGTATGAAGAAGGTGTAATATGAAAAAAAGAAATATAATAAAAAAATCTGACGAAATAAATAAAGTTATAAAAAATGGAAAAAAATTCAAAAATAAATACTATTATATATATAAGGATAAAAATGAAGAAAATAAATATAGATTTTGCATATGTGTTTCAAAAAAACTAGGGAATGCTGTTGTGAGAAATAAAAATAAAAGACAAATAAAAGATATTATTGATAAAAGTAAAATAGGGTTTTCTCCAAATACAGATTATGTTATAATACTTACTAAGGAAATAAATAATATAGATTTCCAATTAAAAAAAGAAAATTTAATAGATTTATTAAAAAAGGTAGAAGGAGAAAATAATGAAAAAAAATAATAAAATAAAAAAAGTTATGATAATATTACTTTTAATGATATTAGTAACAGGTTGTACAACAACACTAAAAGATCCTAAAACAAAAAAAATAGTATATTACGAAAATAATAAAGTAAAAATTACTTTAAATGAAAATATATTATGTAAACCAACTGATAAAGGATTAGTAAAAGAGTATAAAAAATATAAGAAACAAGTTGATATTGACAAATTACCTGCTTGTAAAAATTTTAGTGTTTCAGATAGTAATTATGAAGGATTATGGGAAAATTTATTTGTAAAACCACTTGCTTGGTTAATAATAAAACTTGGAAATTATATAAATAGTTATGGTATAGCATTAGTTGCTTTGGGAGTTTTAATAAGATTATTATTATCACCATTTACTCAAAAAACAGCAATGCAATCAGAAAATATGAGAAAGATGCAACCAGAAATGGATAGATTAAATAAAAAATATGAAAATAAGACAGATCAAGAATCATTAAATAGAAAATCTATGGAAATGATGACATTATATAAAAAGTATAATATAAACCCATTTTCAAGTTGTTTATTTGCATTTATTCAAATACCATTATTATTTGCTTTCTTTGAAGCAATAAATAGAGTACCAGTTATTTTTGAAGAAAATTTATTTGGTTTAATATTAGGTACAACACCTTTAAAGGCAATTTCATCTGGTAGATTCGAATATATAATTATAGTTTTTTTAATTGTAATAACAACAATTATTTCACAAAAATTAAATAAAACAGCACCAACACCACAAACAAATGATATAGATCCAAATACTATGATGAATTTTATGGTTATAATGATTGCTATTATGTCATTTAATTTCTCAGTAGCATTATCATTATATTGGATAGCATCAACAATATTTACTATATGTCAAAATCTTATAGCTAAAAAAATGAGTGAAAGAAAAGGTGAGTAGTATGAAAAATTATATATTTGAAGGAAGAACAGAAGAAGAAGTAATTTTAAAATCATTAAAGGAACTTAATGTAAAAGAAGATGAAATGATTTATTCAATTAAAGAAGAAACATATGGATTACTAAAAAAGAAGAAGTATATAATGAATGTAGTTTTGAAATCAGATGTTTTAGAATATTCTAAAGAATATATAAAAATGATAACAACATCAATGGGAATAGATGTGAATTTAGAAACAAAAAGAACTAATGAACATTTAAAAATAATATTACATTCTGAAAATAATTCTTTACTTATTGGTAAGAATGGAAAGAATCTTCAATCTATTCAAACGTTATTAAGACAATCTATTTTAACAAAAACTGGAATATATGTTAATTTAATATTAGATGTAGAAAACTATAAAGAAAAAAGAGAAAAAAATATAGAATATCTTGCTAAAAAAATTGCTAAAGAAGTAGAACAAACTAAAATAGAAGTTAAAATGGATTCAATGAATTCTTATGAAAGAAGAATAGTTCATAATATTCTTTCAAATAATAAAAAAGTTACTACAATTAGTGAAGGTGAAGAACCAAATAGATATGTTATTGTAAAGCCAGTAGACTAAAGAGTTTATAAAAGCTCTTTTTTTTGTTATAATTAATAGCGAATTAAAAAAAGCAGGTGAGATATATGAATGATACAATTTGCGCAATTTCAACAGCATTAGGAGTAGGTGCTATTTCTATAATAAGGGTTAGTGGTGATGATGCTATTAATATTGTTGATAAAATATTTGATAATAATTTAAAGAATAAAGAATCTCATACTATAAATTATGGTCATATTAAATATAATGATGAAATTATAGATGAAGTTATGGTATCAGTAATGAAAGCTCCAAAAACATTTACAAAAGAAGATGTAGTAGAAATAAATTCTCATGGTGGAATTGCTACTACAAATAAAATATTAGAATTATTACTTATAAATGGAGCAAGACTTGCAGAACCTGGTGAATTTACAAAAAGAGCTTTTTTAAATGGAAGAATTGATTTAATTGAGGCCGAAAGTATAATGGATTTAATAAATTCTAAAACAGAAAGTGCAAGAAAACTTGCAATTAATGGTGCAACAGGTAGATTATCAAAATTAATAAGGAATATAATAGATAAACTTGCCCTTGTAAATGCAAATATTGAAGTGAATATAGATTATCCTGAATATGAAGATATAGAAGTAGTTACAAAAAAAGAAATAGAGAATATTTCAAAATATATAAATAAAGAATTATCAAAATTATTAGACGAATCCGAAAATGGTAAATTAATAAAAGAAGGTATTAATACAGTAATTTTAGGTAGACCAAATGTTGGAAAAAGTTCAATTTTAAATAAACTAATAGAAGAAGAAAAAGCTATAGTAACGAATGTTGCTGGTACGACAAGAGATATAGTAGAAGGTCAAATAAGGGTAAATGGTATCCTATTAAATATAATAGATACAGCAGGAATAAGAGAAACAGAAGATATAGTAGAGAAAATAGGAGTAGAAAAATCTCTTAGTTTAATTAACAATTCTGACTTAATTATACTTGTATTAAATAATAATGAAGAATTAACAAAAGAAGATGAAAAATTACTTGAATATACTAAAGATAAAAAGAGAATAATAGTAATAAATAAAGTGGATTTAGAGAAAAAAATAAATTTAAGTATATTTAAAGATGAAGAAATAGTAAAATTATCTGCTCTAAAAGAGCAAGGTTTAGAAAATTTAAAAGAAAAAATAAGTAAATTATTTAATTTAGAAGAGATTAATTCAGGTGACTTTACATATTTATCAAATTCTAGAGAAATATCTTTAGTAAAAAAGGCAATAAATATATCTAAAAATTTAGAAGAAGCTTTGAAAAATGATGTTCCAATAGATTTACTTGAAATAGATATAAAAGAAATTTGTGAAATATTAGGAGAAATAATAGGCGAAAATTATAATGATAAATTAATTAATACATTATTTAGTAATTTTTGTCTTGGAAAGTAGGTAAAAATGAAAAATATAGCAATTATTGGTAGTGGAAGTTTTGGGTGTGCACTTGCTAATGTATTATCCATTAATAATAATGTTAAAATTTGGTCTTTTAAAGAAGAAGAAAAAAGTAAAATAAATGAAGAAAAAACATGTATGTTCTTGAATGGGTCAAAACTTAATGAAAAAATTATTTGTTATACAGATTATAAAGATGTAATAGAAAAATCAGAATATATATTTTTAGTAACACCATCAAACATAATTAGAAATACCATTAAAGATATAAAAAAATATATTACTAATCAAAAAATAATAATATGTTCAAAAGGAATTGAAAAAGGTACTAATAAATTACTTAGTGAAGTAGTAACAGAAGAAATAAATAACGAAGTAGGTATTTTATCTGGGCCTTCAATAGCAAAAGAAGTTATAAATTATGAACCTTGTAAAGTAACTTTTGCATCAAATAATCAAATTTTTAAAGAAGAAATTAAAAGTATTTTTGCTGGAAGTAATATGAGTTTAGAATTTAATAATGATATGATAGGAACAGAACTAGGAGGAACACTAAAGAATATTATTGCTCTTGCATCAGGAGTATTAGATGGATTGAATTTAGGGTTAAATATTAAATCAGTATTAATTACAAGAGGTTTAGACGAAATAAAGATGTTAGGTAAAAAAATGGGGTCAACAGATGAAACTTTTTATGGATTATCAGGTTTAGGAGATTTAATAGTAACATGCATGAGTGAAAATAGTAGAAATAAAAGTGCAGGAATATTAATTGCTAAAGGAAAAGATATAGACGATATAAAAAATGAAATAGGTATGGTTATAGAAGGATTAGATGCACTTATAGTTGCACAAGATTTGTCTTTAAAATATGATTTAAAATTACCTATAATAAATAGTCTTTATGATATTATATATAACAAAAAAGATTCAAAAATAATAATAAAAGCAATATTGGATTAAAAAGGTTACATAGTAACTTTTTCTTTTATTGTTAAAAAATAAATCTTGTAGTATAATACAAGTGCAAAAAAAGAAGGTTGATAAAATGAAGTATGAAATAATAGTTGTAGGAGGAGGACACGCTGGGTGTGAGGCAACTCTTGCATCTGCAAATAAAGGTCACAAAACTCTTTTAGTAACAGGATCAAAAGATACAATTGCTATGATGCCATGTAATCCATCAATAGGAGGCTCTGCAAAAGGAATTGTAGTAAGAGAAATTGATGCTCTTGGTGGATATATGGGTAAAGTTGCAGATAAAACATTACTTCAAATGAAATTACTAAATAGTAGTAAAGGTCCAGCAGTTAGATCACTTAGAGCTCAAGGTGATAAAGTAACATATCCAAAAGAAATGTTAAGAATATTAGAAGAACATGAAAATGTAGATATAATTGAAGAAATAGTAGAAGATTTAATAGTAGAAGATAATAAAATAAAAGGTATTAAGTTATCCACAGGAAAAGAAATATTTTGTGATGCTGTAATTCTTACAACTGGTACTTATATGAAAGCAAATATATTAGTTGGTGATAAAAGAACTGTTTCAGGACCAAGAGGAACAAGACCTTCTTTATATTTAAGTGAAAATTTAGAAAAAATTGGATTTAAATTACTTAGATTAAAAACAGGAACACCACCTAGAATTGATAGAAGTACAATTGATTTTTCAAAAACAAAAAGAGAAGATGGAGATAACAAATTATATACATTTTCATTTGATAATGATCCATTTTATACTGTTGAAGGTCAAGAACCTTGTTATTTAACTTATACAACAGAAAAAACTCATAAAATTATAAGAGATAATTTAAGTAAATCTAGTATGTATGGAGGATTTTATGAAAAATTAGGAACAGGACCTAGATATTGTCCATCAATAGAGGATAAAGTAGTAAGATTTGCAGATAAAGAACGTCATCAATTATTTTTAGAACCAGAAAGTAAATACTATGATGATATATATCTTCAAGGATTTTCAACAAGTATGCCATATGATGTACAAGAAGAAATGGTACACAGTTTACCAGGACTAGAACATGCTAAAATACTTAGATATGCATATGCAATAGAATATGATGCAATAGATTCAAGAGATTTAAAGCCAAGTCTAGAAACTAAAATAGTAGAGGGATTATTTACCGCAGGTCAAATAAATGGAACAAGTGGTTATGAAGAAGCCGCAGGACAAGGATTAATTGCAGGTATAAATGCTGGTTTAAAATTAGAAGGTAAAAATCCATTAATTTTAGGAAGAGATGAATCATATATTGGTGTACTTATAGATGATTTGGTAACAAAGGGAGTAAAAGATCCATATAGATTACTTACTTCAAGAGCAGAATATCGTTTATTACTAAGGCATGATAATGCTGATATAAG
>CAKPEJ010000015.1 GCA_934149325.1 uncultured Bacilli bacterium | reverse complement strand
TCTAAACAAGATATTTTACACAATCTAGTAATATCATCATCTGTCAAATTTTTATTTGTTACATTAATATTATTTTTTATTGAATCATTAAAGATATAAGTATCTTGTAATACAATTCCCACATATTTTCTAATAGACCTTTGATTAACCTCTTTAATATTTGTATTACCAATATAAATATTTCCAGTATAATTATAAAAACCTAATAAAGTTTTAGCAATCAAAGTTTTTCCACTACCATTATCCCCTATAATTGCAATATTCTCATTCCTCTTTAATTCAAAATTTAAATCTTTAAGATAAATTTTGTTATTAATAATAATTGAAACATCTTCAAAAACAATATTTCCATCTAGCATTTTTAATTTTTTACTATTATCTTCTTCAATAACATTCATCAAGCTATTTAATTTTTTATAAGCTACCAAAAAATTATTTAAATTTTGCAATTTAACTACAGAATTATAAATATACGTAGTTATTTGCGTTGAATAAGTAATCAATAACATAACACCAACTAATGTTAAATCTCCTTTAACTACTAGAATACCACCAACAAATAAAATAAATGGTTCTTTAAAATTTCTTAATGTATGTGTAGTAATACCATATATTACATTAATTTTTGCTAACTTTATATCACTTTTCTTATATTGATCATTATCCTTTTTAAATTCTAATTTTTCATCATCTTGTCTATTAAAAGCTTTTAGCATTTTAGAATTTATAATTGAATTAGTTGTTTTTTTAATTACACTTTCATTTTTATCAACAATATCTTCAACTAATGATTTAGAAATTTTAAAATACCATAATGACAATAATATAATTAATAAGCATATTACAAATATAAATACTCCAATTAAAGAACTTAGTTTTAATATTTCATTAATTGAAAATCCAATTATAAAAAGTGTATCTAAAAATAGACTAATTATAGAATTAAAAAAATCTGAGTAAACTTCAGCATCATTATTAACTCTTTGAGTAATATCTGATTTTTTAATTTTACAATAATCCAAATATTCAATATTTGGAATATGGTTTAAAACTGATTGTTTAATATTTTCATTTATCTTTAAATTAAATAGTGTTCCTATTTTACCTTTTATATATGAAACGAAAAAAATACATATATTAATTAAAATTAAATAAATTACTAATACTAATATTTTTGATTGCCACAAATCATTATAGAAAAAACATGATATATAGCTAGGAATTACACTTTCATTTTTATATATTACACCATCAAGAGCATACTCTACAAATTTTGGTACAATTACAACTAATTTAGAATAAATAATACTTAATACAATTACAAATATTATATAAACAAAAGTACCTTTTAGACTTATTTTTAGAAAATTTTGTTTTTTCACTATACATCACCACTATATATAATTATACAACAAAAAAAATATTTTTTTAGTATATACTTAATGATTGTGATGGAAATGTTATAAAAGACGAAAAAAAGAAGCAGACTTATTTAAATCTGCTTGATACTCTTTTTATGTATGATATATTTAACAATTAAAATACTCCATTAAAAATTGTACATTTTCCATTCTCATCGAAAGTAGCATATAAAGTTCCACCATTAGAATTAACCCAAAGATATTTATGAGAGAATGTTGTTACACTATCTAAAGTACCTTCAACTCCTCCCACAAGTTTTACAAACTCATCATAATATAATCCTTCAGTAGAATTAATTTTTGTTTTTAACTCCTCTACTTTAGAAAAATCAACTTTATCGTTTTTTATCATTTTATCTAGAAACTCTGCAGAAATTTGAGCAGTTGTTTTTCCTTTAAATTCATCTAATCTTACAATAATAGAAGTGTCATCAGTTAATTTCCATTCATATTTCTTATAAGCCATAACTGCGCCTTCTTTGCTTTCATCAACTAAATCTCCCTCAAAACCAATTATTTCATTAATTTCTTCATATGTTGTTTCTACTTTTAATTTTTTTATACATTCAAAAACATCACAATTTCCTTTAGATTTTTGAGTTATTTCATTTGTAGTTTTGTTACTATCTTGATTATTAGTTGTTTTATTGTTACCACAACCAGTTAAACCTATCACTAAAATCCCTACTATTAAAATTGATAGAATCTTTTTTTTCATAAATTTTTCCTCCTAAAAAAACTACTTGAAACAATTATAACATATGATTTATATACTTACAATTTGCTATTTAGTTTTTTTAAATTTAGTATTATCTTCTTCTATTATAGTATTTTTGCATTCTAGCTTTTTTAATACACCATTAATAACTAATATCCAATTGCTATACCACCAATTATAATTAAAATAATTTCATGTAAATTAAATCTATTTGCAGTAAAAGCCCATATTCCTGCAATAGTTCCACAAACAATCATTGAACCAGAAGAAATATAATTTATTTTTTCATTGCTATCTTTAAAAATCATATTATTACCCAATAGATTATCAACGCTTGTTTCAAGAATTTTTGAAAGTAATAATAATTGTTCTGGATTAGGAGATGTTTCACCTAGTTCCCAGTTTGATATTGTTTGTCTTGATACATTTATTTTTTCTGCCATATATTCTTGTGAAAAACCTTTTTCTTTTCTTAAGTTATAAATATTTTTATTAAGTTCCATAATTTTTCTCCTTCCACAAAAAATGTAATATAAATAGTATTTGCATCTCTACCAAAGATATTTATAACAATCGCAAAGATATTTAACATTTTAACAAATTTTATTTGTCTAATTTATATTTTTACCTAGATTATAAGCATCTTGATATGCCTTTGTTTTTTCTATTTCCATACTTGCCATATTATAACCTATAATAATATTCTTTTCTGTGGCATTTGGTAAACATTTAATAAATCCTCTAAAAGAATTAATAGCAATATCTAAATCATCTTTATATGGTTCTTCATAAGGAGCAGCACAAGACAATATAAAACAAAACTCTTTATTACTTAACAAATTAAACTTTGCATAACTTCTATCAATTAAAGTTTTCATTTGACCTGTAATAGTATAAAAATATATTGGACTTGATAAAACAATGATATCTGACTTAATCATCTTTTCTAATATTTCCGGTACATCATCTTTATACACACGTGTACCTCCATTTTTTTGACAGGTATTACATCCTAAACAATAGTTGATTTTTTTACCCTTTAATTCTAATAATTCAACATTATTTAAAGAATCTTTTGTTCCTTTTTCAAACTGTTCACATAACTTTTTTGTATTTCTTGTTCCACTCATTGATGAAGATATAATTAATATATTTTTACCCACTAAAATCTCTTCTTTATAAATTACTATCTATATAATTATACCATTTATTTTTTAATCATTATATACACTAATATACTAAAGAAAAAAATTATTAATAATCTACTACCGTAAACTATTAATAATTTATTCTATAAATGCTGACTACTATTATTATATTTTTTCTCAATATTAGATTTATAGTTTTTTCTCTATTTTATATCATCAATTCTCTTATTTAAAGCTCTGATAAATCTTTTTTGTAATTGTTTTTGAACAGAAGTATCATTTGATTTAGTCAAAGTACCATTAAAACAAAGTTCTTCAGACCTATTATTATATAAACCCGAAACAATTTCTGTTAATTCCCAACCGTATTTTGAAATTAGTGGTCTAAACATTTCTAATTTATAATCTGCTAGTGTTACAAGAGGTTTTGTAGTTTCTAGCCATTTCATTGATTCTTCAACTATTGAAGTTCCGATTCCTAGGCCCCTACATTTATCAGAAACATATAAAGTACATATTTTCTTCTCTTCTTCATCCTTTTTCAAACAAGCCATTGATATTATTTCATTTTGATTTTCTGGGTTTCTTACAAATAAAACATTTCGTTCATCACCCGTAATTGCAGGTAATTGTTTTGTAAAATACCATTCTTTATGTTTTGGATAATCTTCACATATAAAATCAGTTATCATATAAATTTTAGTTGCTAAATTTATAAATTCTTCATTATTTAAATATAAATAATCCTTTAAAGATTCTATTTTAATCATATAATTATTATCCCCCTTTTCAAAATCGTTTAGTATATTAGCATTTTTTTGAAAAAAAGTCAATTATATGCTATAATACCCTTCGAGAGGGAGATAGAATGGAAAAAAATCAAAGAAAAAGAATAGCGATTATTTCTATAATGACCTACTACGCTAAACAAATATTTGACGAAACAAAATTGTACGAATTTAGAAAATCACCTTTAAAAAAAGATTTGCTTGACAAAAAAATATATGTATATTCGGCAAAAGAAGATAAAGCAATTATTGGATATTTTAAAGTTAATGATATTTTAAATGGAAATACAAATGAAATATTAAGAGCAACAGGTTATGATAAGAGAAAAGATGGACATGAAATAGTTGATTATTTTGGAAAGAATAATCCAAATTGTTTTGCTTTACATTTATATGATATAACTGAATTTGATGAGTATTTAACTCTTAAAGAAATGAGAAAAATATCAAAAAATGCTGATATGCCACAATATATAAAATTTATTTATGAAAATGATCCTCTTTATGATGTTATTACAGAATGGGATAAATCATTTAGCTTAGATGGTAACTTATGTAAAAACCCTGCTCAAACAAAAGAATTAATTTTAAATAACGCTATGATGAAAGGTAGAAGATAATATGGAACATGAAATGAAATTACAACCTGGGTATTTTAATTTTATACTTAATGGTACAAAAAGAATCGAAATAAGATTAAACGATGAAAAAAGACAACAAATTAAGATTGGAGATAAAATAAAATTTCTAAAAGAACCTGATTTGAATGAAAGTTTTTCTGCAAAAGTAACTGGTTTATTAAGATATAATTCATTCGAAGATATGTTTAAAGATTTCGATATAGAAATCTTATCAGATAAATCAATGACAAAAGAACAATTGATAAATGTTTTAGAACAATTTTATACAAAAGAAAAACAAGAACAATATGGAGTTCTTGGAATAAGAATAGAATTAATTTAACTTATTAAGATAACTTTATGATTTAAAGTTATTTTTTTTATTATTTTATGCTTTTGGTCCCTTCCAGTCTTCAAATTTACCTTTTAATTCTTTTAACTGTTTTGTACCTATAGTTATAATTCCATCTTTAATTTGTTTATCTTCTACCGCTATTGGGTTACAACCATCTTCTACAAGATTATCAAGTTCATCAATAGCAAACATATTACCACAGTTTTGGCATTGAATTTTATTTCCAACTTGTACAAAATATGCATATGGAGAACCACCACATGATTGACAAGTATTTATAACCACTTTTACATTTCCATTTGAATCCTTAACCGCAAGTAATCCAATAGTTACTCCTTCATATTCATAACTAATATAAACAACTTTATCTGTAATATCATTTTCTTTAATTATAATATTTCCATCTTTATCCATATTAGCCTTTACTATTTTATTTACACTGATCTATAAAATACCTAAATATATTATTCATATTAGTATCAATTTTGTATAAGCTTTCCGGATGAAATCTAACACCAATATAAAATTTTTTATTTTCACTTTCTACAACATCAGGATAACCATCTTCATCAGTTGCTGAAACTTGTAATAATGGATATTTTTCTAGGATATTTTTATGTCTTGAGTTAACTTTTATTCTATTTTCTTTTACTATATTGTAAAACTTAGATGGATATTCAATATTTATATAATGTACATATTCTTCATTTGGTTTATTATGTTTTTCTGGATTATCTACAGGTTTAATTGTTCCATTAAGTGCATAAGCAATACAATTTTGACCAGCACATATTCCTAAGCATGGAATGTTATTATCATAACAATACTTTGCAATAAATGACTCATATGCTTCATTAGTTATACCACCTTGTAAGATAATTCCATCACATAATTTAATTTGACCAATTATGTCACTTTTTAATAATTTATCTTCAAATTGCATCCAATTATTTCCACAATAAAATAATTCTTCATTTGGAGATAATATTCCTATAGCAAGCGCACCATTATCAAATATTGCTTGTTTAACCTCATCTCTTATATAAGAATCTGTTCTCTTTTTATCAGATATATAATGTTTTCCAACTATACCAATTATAACTTTATTTGCCATAAATTTTCACTCCAATTTTTTATTTGAATACTTCCAGCATTTTCAAATTTCAATTTTTGATAATAATTATTTAATTTTTTATTATCAGAAACACAATCTAATCTTAAGTACTCTTTTTTATTTTTTTTAGCTTCTTTTTGCGCAAAATCAATCATTATTTTTCCTAGACCATTTTCACCTATTTTTGTTACAAAATGATGAATATAATATGCTTTTACATTATCACAATCAGACCAATAATCGTAATCCTTTTCTTTAAGCAAAAAACCACCTACAACAATACCATCTTTTTTTGCTATAAATAATTTATTTTCTTTCATTTGTTTTTTAAAATATGATACATCAAATCTTACTGGATATGAATGAATTTTCCATTGATTTATTTTATTATCTTCAAACCATTTACATCTTGAAAGAATTATTTTGTAATATTCCTCTAAATCTTCTTCTTTAGCTTTTTCAATATTATACATCTTATTTTTTCTCCCTTACTAACCTATATACTTTATAAATTATAACAATAAAAGAAATTGATAGAATTAAAAGTAGTGACATAACATAAACATAATTTAATTTTATAAGTATACTCGCGACTATAGTACTATATATTAAAGTAAATATTTTTTTTGTCAAATTAATATAGTTAACAATTTTATCATGTACTTTTTCACTACTATTTTCGAATAACGTTTTCCTCATAAAATTATCAAATGGATCTCTAATAAATAAAAACATAAAAAATCCTAAAGCCATTATATATATTCCATATATATTTCCAACAAAATGACCAATTAACAAAAATATAAAAGCTGATGCAAGACCAAATTCTAGCATAAAAATTATTTTACTTTTATACTTATTATATATTTTTAAAAATAATAAATTAGATAATAATCTTGTTACTCTAGAAATAAATATAAATGCTCCCATATATATTGCAACTTTATCTAAATCAAATAAATTTTGTAAATCAAATTGTATAAACAATTTACTATTTTTTTGACCAGAATTAATCATTGCATAAAATAAACCATATAATAATATCATCATAATAATTTTTTTACTAAAATATTTTTTATTAATTTTATATTCCTTATTATCAATATTCTTATCATTAACAGGGACTTCATAAATAAAATTGGTTAAGATAATATTTATAAAACATACTATTAAACATATTATTACTGGAATATATGGATTAATATTAAACATAAAACTAGATATAGCAGAAATAAGTAGAGTTATTAACGAATATATTGTACTTCCTTTTGTTTGATAATTAATATATTCATCTGATCTATTTAAATATTTTAAATCTTTTATCAAAATTACATTATCCATATGTTTGAAAACAAATCCTATGACATAAAAAATTTCTGCAAGCAAAAATCCAATATAATTTTTAGACACTATATTTAATAATACTGATAAAAATAAAAGCACAACACCCAATTTTACAGAATTCAAATTGCCTATTCGTCTTACTATTTTAACTAAAATAAGTTGAAAAAATATTCCAACTACTGTACTTATTGCCTCTATTGAATTAATTTGAGAAGCAGATAAATGTTTAACTGTTGTTAGAAACAAAGTATTTATTGCAATCCAAAATATTAAATCAGCCGTAAGTCCATAAAATAAAGGATATATACTAATGCTTCTATTTAACTTTTTATAATCTACATTTTCCATAAAACACCTACTAACTACTTTTAATAATATTATTATACACTATTTTTTATATTTTACATATTGTTTTTGATACACTAACAGAGTTGTAAAAACATTTTAATAAAAAAAACAACATTTTTAATGTTATTTTTTATACCCATCAGCTAGTCTTTTCATCAACTTTAAACCTAACTGATCTTTTTCTGTTACTTCATCAAGAAAATCACAAAACGTTTCTCCAAATGTAACATTATCATATTGATATAATTTTAAATTCATATTATCTTGAACATATTTATAATGATAAATTAATTTCTCTAAACTTTTTTTGGTATGTATTCCATTATGTTCTTTTATTGTTCTTTCAAACCAATTATATCCATTTGAATCCTTAAAAACTAAAAAACAATGATTATGATGTGGAGTAAAAAAAGTATATACTTCATATCCTTTTTTTACAAACCAGTCTCTTTCAAATTCAACTTGATCAAAACATATACCATGCTTACTTATTAAAAGTTCTTTAGGTGATTGTAAATAATATGAATGAAATAAAAGTAATTCATATAACATATCATCATTCATATCAACTCTTCTATGAGTATCATTATCATAAGTTGAGTAAAATCCATATTTAATATTTTCTTTCATAAATAAATATAAATCTATTGGGTTTTTTATATCATAAAATTTCATAATAATAATTCTCCTTTTTAATATTATATAATAAAAGAAAGATTTATTTTATTTTTTTTAAATAAATCTTAATTATTTTTCATAATCTTTTTTTTCAAATATAATGAATCTGAAATATTAATCAATGAATATAGATTATTATTATCATTAATTATCTTAAAATTTAATATTCCTGTTCCCAAATTATCATTATATAAAGAATATGATATTCCATCTGATTTTAGTACATATGTCTTTTTATCATCAACTGTATTTTTTATATATGATACATAAATATTATCATTAACATTTAATGAAAGAGTTAGATAACTATCTATTGGAACTGTGTTAAATATATTACAATTTGAATTATGACATTTTACTAATGTTGGTTTTATATTGTTACCACCATATATTGCATATAAATTATCATTATATACTTTTATATCATGTATATTTGTTTGCTCCATATTTAAAGATAATTCTATTTTCCAAATTCCATTTGAATCAATACTAGAAAGCTTACTTTTTTTATCACTACCAAAATAATCAGAATAAGCTACAAATATTTTATTATTATAAAAAGCAAATTTAGGATTAGCTAAATAATTAAAAGACTTTTCTATTAATGTTTTGTTATTTATTATATCAACAACAATTAATTTATTATTTGAATTATAACTTAAATATAAAGTATTATTACCTTTTATAAAATTAATATCTTGAGTATAATCTATTGAATATGATTTTATTTTTATCCAAGTATTATTATTTAATTTATATAAATCAACACTATAATTTTGTGAATTTCTAACTGCAACATATAAATCATTGTTATATGAAACAATTGAAGATATTTCACTATTTTGTATACTATTTCCAACATTAATTATATTATTATTTTCATATTTTTTTACATAAACAGTTTTATTTTTATCATAAAATGATATATATATTTTACCATTTTCATCCATTATAATATCACTTTTATCATTAGATGAGTTTTGTGATATTGTTCCAAGACTATCCCATACATCATAGTTTTTATAATCAGCTAATTCAACATCAAAATTTATTTGATTTTTATTTGATAAATATTTTATATTCTTTATTTTTATACCACTATTTGTACCATCTGAATAATATATTGTATTTTTTGTATAGTCATCACTTAAATTTGTTGAACCATACTCAGTTTTGCCTTTATCTGGATTTAATGCTGCATTATATACATTATTCATATAATTACCATTCATCAAAAATGTTTTATCAGTTGAATTTTCTCCATTTGTTACATTAGGTCTATAAACATAAATATAATTATTTCCTTCTACATTAGTTAAATTGTCTATCTTTTTATCAACTCTATAAATAAGTAATCCACTTTCTGGCAAACTATATTCTGTTTGACCAATTTTATCTTGTTTTTTTCTGTATTCTAATATAATCTGTTCAGTATCAGATAATGGTGTTTTAATAATATATATTTTTTTATCTCCAGTTTCTGAAACTGCATCTAATGTATAATTTCCGGATTTTGTTATAGTATTTTCTTTAATCCAACCTTTTTCCATTCTTAAATATGATAATGGATATTGTTTAAAATAACTTACTGATGCCATTATATCCCATGGACCAACTGGAACACCATCATCAGTTTTTCTGTATAAATCTGGGAATCCTAAAACATGTAGAAATTCATGTGATATAACACCTGATTGAGATTCACTTGCGCTTATAGACGCATCATTTGATACAAGTGATGAAGAATTATGAATAATATATGATCTAACTATTTTGCCATTAATAGTATCATTAGCACCATAATCAGTTTTATGATTAACAAGTAAATCTTCACCCTCGTTATTTGATGAAGTAGAACCCTGAATTATTATAGTTAGATTATCCAAAATTCCAGATGTAATATTATCATATTTAACATTTCCAAAATTATTATTTATATTTCCTTTTTTTATTTCTGAAATAATTTCAGATACAATATTATCTCCACTAGAATAATCACTTTGTTTACCTTTTAATACATATGTCTTGATCTTATTTTTGTCAGAAGATTGTTGCAAGAAAATGTTATTTACATTTATTTTTCCTTCAGTAATAGTACTTATATATTTTTTAAATGAATCATCATATCCTGTATATAAAATATTTTCATTATACATTTTTTTAATAGATTCAAAATTATTTGTTTTATATGTTCCATAATCTTTTGTTGCATTAAATATATCTCTTGTATCATCATTAAATTTAGCAAATATTATTAGGTTTGAAAAATTTGATTTACTATCTACTTCTGGAATGTATTCATCTTTTTTATCATCGTCCTTTGCTTCTTCTTTTTTTACTAATTTTATTTGATAACCCTCAAGAGCAAGTCCTTGACCTGTTGTTCCTGATATTTCTCCATTTTTTGACCATGAAGCCCATCCTTTTTTAGATACATAAGTTCTATAATAAATATCATATTTATCCTTTAACTCTCCTAGCAATTCAATTTGTATTGCTTCCATTTGTCTTCCTTGACCTGTTGTTCCTGATATATTATTTGCATTTACCCAGTTCATCCATCCTATATTTGATACATGCGATTTATATCTAATAAATCTTGCTTCCGTTTGATTACTAAAATTTATTTTTATAGCTTCTAATTTTCTATTTCTATTAAAAATACCTGATTCATTATCTAAATCAACTTCTTTTAACCATCCTGCATAACTCATATGACTTGAATAAGTTATTTTATTATCTTTTTCTAAATATGATCTTTTTTGTGATCCATTAAACAATTCATCTTTCTTCACTAATTTTATTTCAATAGCTTCCATTTGTAAATTATAACCTACTGTACCAGACGGACTTCCATTTTTTGTCCAATCAAGCCATCCTATATTTTGTATATGTGTTCTATAATAAATATTATATTGATTTTTATATTCACCAGTTAGATTTATTTTTATAGCTTCAATTCTTTTAGCTTGACCTGTTGTTCCAGATATTGCTCCATCAATTACATCTTTTTGCCAACCTATTCCTTTTACATAAGAACTATACTTAATATTACCAATTATATTTTTATTTGTTAAAGATATTTTTACAGCTTCTATTTGTCGTGTTTTTCCAACTGTTCCTGAAGTTTTACCATCTATAACTTTTTTTTGCCATCCTTCATTTGATACATGTGACTGATATTGAACAGTATATTTTTCTAAATATGGCCTTTTTGTTGAACCACTAAATTTTTCATCTTTTTTTACTAATTTAATTATTATAGCTTCTATTTTATTTCCATATCCTATTGTTCCGGCATATGACCCATTCTTAGCCCAATCCATCCATCCTATATTAGAAACATGTACCTTATAATAAACATCATATTGAGTTGAAATATTACCTGTAAGCCATATTGATATTGCTTCTAATCCTAATGATTGACCTGTAGAACCTGATAATAATCCATTTGAAACTTCTTTTTGCCAACCTTGATTACTATTATATGATTTATAAACAACATTTCCATTTAAATTATTATTAAAAATTTTTATAGCTTCCATTTGTCTTCTTTGACCTGTTGTTCCTGAAATAGATCCATCAATCATTGTTTTTTGCCAGCCAATATTGGATATGTGTGATTGATATGTTATTTTTGAATTTGCTTGTACATTAATTGGTATCAAAATCATAATTGTCGTAATTAAATAAAATAATATTTTCTTCATAAAAACTCCTATACATTAAATAAATGTTACTAAATTGTAACATTTTTCACATAATTTATCAATTTTTTATTTGAAACTTATTATATTTTTCTCTATTTTATTCAAAATTTTTATTTCTTCTACATAATTTATAATCATATTATTTACAAGTTCTTTTAATCTTGGATCAATTATATGTTTTACTACATTCTTGCATATTTTTATAGTTCCATCAAAAAGTTTTATTAATACAAATATAAAATTTAAATCTATATTATTTGTTTTTATACTATTAAAAATATTATTAAACATATATTCAGTTAATCTATAATTTTTCTTTAAATAGTTTTGCATCTCTCGTTTTTTACTTATATAAAATGGTGTTGTATTTAATATCATATTCATATATTCTATTTCTTTTTCATTATATTTTATAATCCTCTGAGTATTTTCTACTAAAGGCCTATAATTTGAATAGTTTAAAAAATTTTTGCATATATTTATTACTTCATTATGATGAATTTTCATATTATTTATAAATTCAACTGTTATATTACTACTATTTTTAACAATCATTAATTCGTTAAACATTCTATATAACATTTGATCTAGTTGATACATAAAAATATTAGAATTATTATAATTCATATAATCACCTAATATATAATATTAAATAAAAAGAGTAATTATGATATTACTCTATTATTAAACAATGTCGTTATTTTCAAATTTTATATCTAAAAATTTTCTACTAGATAAAAAATCGCACATATGAACAAATCTTTGATATTTATCTTTAGGAAGAGGAAGAATAACACTACTATATTGATTTGTATTCCATTCTCCCATATGCGATGATATACATTTATCTAAGAAATTAATTTCATCTTCTGTAAATGATAATTTATCTTTATTTTCTTTTAACATTTTACCTACAAGTATAGGATGATCAAATCTTGTATACTTTTCTTCATTAGGACCTAGTTTTAATCCATCATGAATTAAGATAGAAATTATTAGTAAATCTTTTTCAGTATCTGTAAATTTATGTCCTATACTATTATTTTCAAGTAATTCAAAAGCAATTCTTATAGCTGCTTTTGTATGTCTTACAAGTCCACCATCACCTAAAGAAAAACTAGGATGATATTTTCCTGTTGAACTTGCAGGAACTTTAAAAAAGTAGTCTGGAAGTAAATTTATTACCTCATTAGCACATTTTTTATATTTATCACTTTTTATATAAGAAATTTCTTTTGAAAAAATTTCTGTTTTATTTATTACTTCACTCATTTCGTTCACCATAAACATTATAACACGTATAAATTATTTTTTAAATATTTATTATTCATTAGCTTTTAAACTACTTACCATATCAATTTTATTAACTTTTTTAGCTAGTAATTTAGATACCAATATTGATAATATAAATGTTCCAAGAGCAGCAATTAAATATGTACTTAAATTTATATATGCATTAAAATCATAATTGTCTGCAATTACAACTTTAAATATCCATGATGTTAAATAATATCCTACTGGTAAACCTATTATTATTGATAAAACTGTAAGCCATGTATTTTGTTCTACAAATATTTTTTTGATTTTCTTATCACTAAAACCAAGTACTTTTAGAGTTGAAAATTGATATTGTTTTTCACTATAAGATAAAATTCCCATATTATATATAATGATTGCACCAAGAAATGCAGCAAAAACAATTATTAAAATTATCATAGTTTTCATCATTTCAAGCATTGATGACATACTTTCTTCAAGTTCATTAATATCTTGAACTACAGATACATTTTTAATATCTTTAACATCTTTTAAATCATCATTTGAATACAATGAATCAGGTTTATAATTAATACCTAAACTTTCAATATATTTTCTTGTTGCTGTAACATTTTGAACTTGTGGGTCTTTATTAAATCCTACTATTTTAGATTCATAATATTCATCTTTTCCATATACGTACCACTTAATTTTATCGCCTAATTTATAACCTTTATTTTTAGCAAGTTTATAAGTAACATAAACACCATCATCTTTATCAAGTTTTATAAATTTACTTTTATCATCTTGAAATCTTACTAAATTTTTTGCATCAGTAACAAATAAAGTATTAGCTTCCTTATCTTTTCCATTCTTTATTTCAATACCTAACGTTTCACTAGTATAATTACCATACTTATCTGTTAACACTTTAATATCTTCATCTTTTAAATTTTCTTTTAATGTAAGTTTATAATCAAAATTATATAAATCTTCAAATTGTAATTTTATAAAATGATTCATACTATTAAGCATACCAAATGCACACACAATTAAAGTGCAACATCCAACAATACCAACTACTGCGGTTACTGTTCTAAATTTATTTCTAAGAATATCTCTTAAATTCCATTTACTAGAAAAACTTAGTTTTTTTAATATACCTTTTGTAGAAATATTTAAACTACCTTCTTTTACTTTAGGTATTTCATTTCTAAGTGATTCAGATGGCTTTTTTGAAAGTTCTTTTCTGCAAGTTAAATAAGTTATAAATGAAACAACTAATACGACAACAACAGCCATAATATAATTTTTTGAAGTTACCACAGGAACTCCATTTGGAAGTTCAAAGAAATCCATTTCCATATTTAAGAATATTGTTCCTATAAAATACTTACCTAGTATAATTCCAAAAATTGACGCAACTAATGATACCCAAAATCCATACCCAATATAGTGCATTATTATTTTTGAATTTTTTATTCCAAGTGCTTTCATCGTACCAATTTGAAGTTTTTGTTTTTTTACAACTCTAGTCATTGTTGTAATAACAGAAAGCATTGCGATAAATAAGAATAATCCTGAGAAAATTCCTACATAAGAAGCACCTTCATCAATCTCACCTTGATATCTTAAATATGAAGTTGTATCTTCAATTTTTAAAATTGCTCTAGCATTTTTTATCGTTTTTTCAATATCACTTTTAACAACTCTCACATTTTTCTTTTTATTAACATCTACCATAATATAGTTATATGGAATATATTCTTTATAATTAAAATTAGTTACATATTTATCAAACATTGCTTCATCATTTATTTTCATTTCTTTCATAACAAGATTTTTAATATAATTTTCTGGTATTTCATTTACTGATAAATATATAAATCCAAATGTTTTTCTATTAGGAACTAGTTCTGATTCATCTTTAACATCATAAATATGATCTGGAACATTTATAAAACCTAATATTTTTTCTTCTAATGTAAAAGTATCATATTTAACTTTTATAGTATCACCTAATTTTAAATTATTTTCTTCTGCATAAAAGTTATCAACCCATACACCTTTTTTATTTACATCAAATTTTTCACCATCTACTACATAAAATTTTGATATGTTATTTTCATCAATAAAACTCATTAAATATGTTTTATCCTTATCATCCTTGTCTATACCCGTTACAACAAGTTTCTTTTCTGCATCTTTTACATTATCTAATGATTTAATTTTTTCTAAATCTTTATTTGTTAAATTACCCATTACATTTAAATCTTGAAGATTATTTTTTGAATAAAATATATCGGCAGTTTGAATCATACCATCCATATATGCATTTATACCAACATAAACCATTACTCCAATTAATACCATTAAGAATATTGTAATAAATTGTGATAAATTTTGTTTTATATCACGAAACATTTTCTTCTTAAGCATATTACCACTCTACCTCATCAATATTTTTAAGATGTTTATTTACTTCATTACTTTCTATTTGGCCATTTTTTAGTCTTATAACTCTATCTGCAACTTCTGCGATTAATGCATTATGAGTAACTATAACAACAGTGTTATTACCATTATTCGCATCACATTGTTTTTTAAGCAATTTTAATACTTCCACACCTGTTTTTGAATCAAGCGCTCCTGTTGGTTCATCACATAAAAGTAATTTTGGATTTTTAGCTATTGCCCTTGCAATTGATACTCTTTGTTGTTCTCCACCTGATAATTGATTTGGGAATTTATTTATATGTTCTATAAGACCAACTTCTTTTAATATGTTTTTAGCAGATTTTGGCTTTTTAACAATATCTTTTACTATCTCAACATTTTCAAGTACAGTAAGTGTTGGAAGTATATTATAAAATTGAAATATAAATCCTACATTTTCTGCTCTAAAATTTGTTAATTCTTTATCAGTTTTTTCTGATATATTTTCCCCATCAATAATGATTTCTCCATCAGTTACTGTATCCATACCTCCAAGTAAATTTAAAAGTGTTGACTTACCTGCTCCTGATGGACCTAATATACAAACAAATTCACCTTTTGGTAGTGAAAAGCTTACATCATTAAGTGCTTTATAATTCTTATCACCAATATTGTAACTTTTAGTTACATCTTTAAACTCTATAAAATTTTTCATAACTCCTCCTCTAAATATGAATAATTTCTCACATTTCATATTGATTATACTTCTATTTATTTTCGTAGTCAATAAAATATGAATAATTTCTCATATTTATTTACTTTTTTATTTTTTAATTGTATAATTTAATTAAGAAAGGATTGATTTTTATGACGGAAACAAGAATTCCTACACAAAAAAGATCTATAGAAAAAAGAAATAAAATCATTGAAAAAGGATTCAAATTAATGTGTGAAAAAGGTTATTACAATACAAATACTACAGAAATAGCTAAATACGCAGATGTCTCTACAGGAATAATATATCAATATTTTAATGACAAAAAAGATATATTTTTAGAAGGTGTAAAAAATTATTCTGACAGCATTCTTTATCCAATGATAAATATACTTGAAGAAAAAAGTATGGACATTAATAATTTAGATAAAATAATTGAAGATGTTATTGATAAATTTATCACTAAACATACTATATCAAAAAAGGCTCATGAAGAATTAATGGCCATGAGTCATTTAGATGAAGATATATCTAACATATTTAAAGAATCTGAAATAGAAATGACAGAAAAAATTGTATCTTTACTAAAAAAAAACAATATAATACTTGAAAATGAAGAAGAAAAGGTTCATATAATCATTGGTATAGTTGATAACTTATGTCATGAAATTGTATATCATAATCATAAAAAACTTAATTATGACATTATGAAAAAAGAGGTAATCAAAATTATTTTAAACATATTAAAAGCTTCCTAATAAGGGAGCTTTATTTTTTATTAATATCTAATATATTTTGTACATTAAATTGTATAAAATTTGTTATTAAATCTTTTGTTTCTTGGTCAACCATTTTTAATTTTTTTAATACATTTAAAGTTTTATTTATATTTTTAAAATCATCAAGCTCATATATGTCACAATCTTCAAATATTTTAAAAACAGTGGATATCATTTTTTCTCTTTTTTCATCATCATGTGCGTCAAGCCACATAATAACACTGTTTTCTAATCTTTTACTTATATTACTTAACTCAGATTCAATAAAAGAAGTATTTTCGACTTGCCATGACATAACAGAATGAGACATTACATCTTTCCTTTTTGATTTAATAACTTTATATTCATCATTTCTAAGAAGTATTCCAATATAACTATAATTTGGAATAAGATGTATATATCTATCCTTTATTTTTTTATATTCTTTAGATTCTATTTGAGCTTTTCTAACACCAGGTCCATCGTTACTGTAAATTTTTTTTATTTTTCTTCTTATAAATGGTTTAGTATACATTGACGATATTAAAGCTAAATTCCCACCCTTTGAATGTCCGACTACAATTACATTTCTATCCAAAAATTTAATATTATTATTTAAATAGTCAATCGCACATTGTTGTGCTGGTACTGGAAACATATATGAAAGCTCGAAATCTTCTTTCCATCCACTAAGAAGTCCATCAGTCCCTTCAAATGATACAACAATTTTGTTATCAAATTTAAAGGTTATTGCGCCAAACTGTTTATTAATATCATTTTCGTATACATAATTATACATTAAAACATCTTTATATCTAGTTGAATCATATATATTTTTTAATATTTTATATGAATCTTTTTGAGCAATTCCAAGCTTTGATATTTCTTTATAAGTATTATTCTTAAGAAATATATTTCCTGCTTCATATAAAGATATATATTCTCTTTTATTTGAAACTATATTTAAAAAATTCAAATATATAATCGAAGAAAAAATAACATTATCAACTTCATTAAATGGTTCTTCTTTAAATGTCTTATCCTTATAATTTAATATATAACTTATAATATTTGCCATAATTCCTCCTACTTTTTACTTATTATTTTTAAAAATATATCTAATAAAAACAAAAATAATAATTGAAAATTAATAAAATTAACTCTTCTACCTATTTTATAATATAATTTTTTTATGAGTGGTTCTATTTTGTATATTTGAAAATATCCCATCATAGTAAAACACATTGTCATTTGTAAACAAACTCTACCATTAATATTAAATGAATAGTTACTATAATCCCAAATATAATAATGAAAAAATTCACTAGAAATATATGAACCAATATATTCAACTATAGTTGCGACTAAAAAGATTGAAAATAAATTATAAATTTTTTTATTTTTTTTATTTACTGTTAATGATAATATTAGAGCAGTAACTCCATATATAGGACACCATAAACCAAACAATACTCCAGGCTTTACAATTTTGTTTCTCAAAAATAACGAATATAAAAATTCTAAAAAGCATGCGAATATTGATACAAAAAAGAACAAAAATAAATAATAATTATAGTTTTCTTCTCTTTTTAAAGATGTCATACTACCACCTACAACAATTATAACATATAAAATAAAAAAAAGCCTAAATTAGGCTATTTATTTGTTTCTGAATCAAATCCGCAATCTAATTCAACTTTTACTGTATAATCTTTTTTACCATATGGTTTTTTTGGATATATTACAGCTTTAGTATTTGTTGTACTACATTTTTTTCCTTCTTTATTTTTGAATTTAGCAATTTCATCTTTATTTTTTCCATCTTTATATCTAGATAAATTATCTAAATTTACTTTAATACCTACATCACTAAATTTTTCTAAAAATTCAGAAACTTCTGCAGATGATTTATTTTTTGATATTTCTGTATAGTAGAAATCTGTATAAAATTCTTCACCCATTTTTTGAAGACTTTTATTTAATTGATCTTCTAATGAAGTTCCAACTGTTTTAGTAAGAATGAATATAATTGTTATTACTATTATTAAGCCAGCTCCTATTGAAACTGTTTTAACTATTTCTTTATTTTGATCTTTCTTTGTCATTTTTTTAGTTTCCTTTTTATTTTCAACTTTTTCTACATTTTTTATTTCTTCTTTTTTTGCCATAGTATCACTTCTTTCTATATTTTTCACTTATTTTATATTCTTTCTCATAATTTTCAGACCCATGCATTTCATTCTTAACTATTTTTACTTCTTTCTCTACCTCAGATACAGAATCATCACTAAATATCTTGTTTAAATCATTTAAATCATCTGAACTTCTATCATAAGTTGGTACATATGTAGTATTCACTATGTTGCTACTAGAATTATATAATATATCATCTTTATTGTCAATATAACCAATAGTATTTGAATCATAATTTAATGGTTTTGTATTTATATATTCTGCTTCCTCTTGATCTAATTTTTCAATTAATTTTTTATTTTTTCTATATAAATATATCAAGAATAATATAAGTAATAAAGGTAACAAGAATATTATAAACCAATAACTATTTATAAAATAAAGGAAATCACTTGTTGGCTTCTTTTCTACTTTAATAGTATAACTCTTAGTAAAACCATTTTTATCAGTTACCTCTACTATAACTGTATTATTTCCAACTTTTAAATTTTTATTCCCCTTAATTTTTACTGTTGAATCCTTACTTTTTGGAATTACACTTATATCTAATTTTTTTACATCACCAGGAATTGTTATTTCATATGAATCATCATCACTTTTTTCTTTCATTAAATTTTTATTATTTACTATTAATTCTTTTAAATCAGTTTCACTTTTATATTGGCTTCTTTTTAAATTAATTGTATAAACTCTAACTGATGAATCTTCTGCGGTTACTGTAATAGTTACAGCGGTATTAACACCTACTTTTAAATTTGATATAGTGGCAGGTGATATTACTATTTTTGCATTTTTATCTTGAGCAGTAGCTCCTATATTTAAATTTGAAACATCAAATGGTAATGAAACGTTATATTCAGTTTTATTTGGATCAAAGTTAAGACCATCAATACCACTAATTGATTTTAAAAGATTATTATTTGATTTTGTTTTTGTATCTGTAGGACGAATAACATTTGTCTTTTTAGCTTCTCTAGTAACTTCAATTGTATATATTTTTTTACTTCCATCTTCTGCTCTTACTTCAACAAATATATTATTTTTTCCAACTGATAAACCTTCGTTACCTGAGATTGAAATTGTTGCTTTAGGATCATTTTGTCTAGCAGATACTGATACCTTTGTTACTGTATTTGGTACAGTAATTTTATATGATGTATTAGATGGATTAAATGAAGGGCTCAAAGTATAACCTGTAACTCCTAGTGAAGATAAACTTGAATCACTTGATTTAGAGACTTGGGATTCCTTTATTGAAAATGTTTTTGATACATTATCAGCTAATATATTTTCTCCTGATCCTGTTGAACCCTTTATATCACCCACAGTTATTGTAGTATCTCCAGCTGCTGAATTTAAAACTTTAAATACTGCTTTAAAAATATTAACATCTTTATTTGTTCCAACAGCTGAATCATCATAACCTATAAATCTTATTTTGTTTTCCTTTTTACTTGAATATATTGGCCATCCTGTTATAGAACTTGTTACACTCACAAATTCTAATTTTGATGAATCATAATTTATTGTACCTTCATATCCTGCAAATCCATTTGTTATAGTACTAACGTTTTTTGCTGAAAAAGTTAGAGTAATATTTGTACCTTTAATAGCACTTTCTGGTCCATCAATTGTCATAGTATATTTTTGAATTGCACTTACATTACTTAAAAATGTAAAACTTGAAATAACTAATAACATTGATATAATCATTGACTTTATTTTTTTCATATTACTCACCTACCTTTTCAAACATATTTATATTACCCAATATATGATTACGCATTTTTATTATATCCGCAACACTTATATCATTATCATTATTAACATCTGCCGCTAATAAATCAATTGTATCTAATTGACTAGTTTCTAATATATGTAATCTTAATTTAATTATATCAGATACTCCTATTTCTCCATCACCATTTAAATCACCTTTTATTATTAATGTTTTTTCATCATATACAACATCATTAACAACAAGCTTTATTTTATAACCTGTTCCAACAATTGTTGAATTAGATACTTCATCACCCGATTGATTATATATTTTTAATTGTTCCTTAGGATTTAGCATCTCAGATTTTACTTGATCTACTGTTTCTTTTTCAGTAATTGTTTGAATATAATTTTCTTCTACTTTATGAATATTAGATTCAATTTTATTTTTTCCAATAGTAACATTTACTGTATAAGTTTTACTATTTGATTGTTCATCTGTTACAACAATATTAATATTATTATTTCCATAATTTAAATTATCATTACCCGTAATTATTACAGTTGCATTTTTATCTTCAGCAATTGCTATTACATCTAATTTGTTTACTAAATTATTTAAAGTTAAAGTATAATTATAGTTTTCTTTGTTAAATGTTTCATTAATCTTATAGTTATCTATAGCTAAATATTTTAAGTATGGACTAACTATTTCTCCTCTATTAACAACAATTCTATAAACATTTTCATTTCCTGTTGAATCAGTTGAAATTACTTCAAATACATTTGATCCAGAATCCAAATTATGTGTTCCAGTTCCAGTTATTGCATTTGATCCTGTCGCACTTATACTAATATCAGTTTCAGACTCATCTAAATCAACACTATATAATCTTGTATCAGGATTGAATGCTGGTGTAAGTGTTCCTTTATCAACACTTAATGATGATAATTTATTATTTTCATTGAATTTCTCAACATTAAATGTAATTGAATATGTTCTTATATTACCATTTTCACTTGTTACTGTAACTCTAGCAACATTTTTTCCTGTGGATAAATTGATTTTACCAAGTCCTGTTATTATTTGTGATTGTTCTTGTTTTTCAGCATTTATTGTAACATTATTTGTTCCATATGGAAGACTCACAGAATATTCAAGAGTATCTTTATCAAATGATGGCTTTAGTACACCACTACTAACTGTTAATGAATTTAAATATGTATTAGCAGATAAACCTTTTACAAACTTAACAGTATATGTTCTTTCAAGTCCAGCATCATCACTTACTATTATTTGTTGAGTTTGTGGTAATGAAGTTATAGGTACTTGTCCATCACCTGTTACTTTTAAATCTGAAACTTGTTTTGTAACATTAATATTCACATCAGTTACTGTTGTTGGTAATCCAACTTCATAACTATAAGTAAGTTTATTAAATGATGGTTTTATTTCATAATTAACACCATTATTATCTGTTATTGTCATTCCTGTTAAGAAATTCTTAGCTTCTGGCTGTCTTGTTACATTAATTTTATATGTTCTTACATCTCCATTTTCTGCTGTTACATTTATAATTACTTCATTATTTCCAACAACAAAATTTCCATTCTTTTCTATTTTAACTACAGCAGTTGAAACATCTGTTTTTGTATTAATATTTAAACTTGTAACTTCATAAGGAATAGTCACATTATATTCAAGATTTTCTTTACTAAATTCTGGACTTATCTGTCCTTCAGAAACTGTTAAATTTGATAAGTAATTATTATCTGATTTAGCTCTTACTATCTTTATTTTATATACTTTAAATGTTCCATCTTCTGCTGTTACTGTTATTTCGATATTATTTTCCCCAGTTACTAAACTAATTGGTCCATCACCTGTTACTGTTGCTGTTTCATCTTCTACAACACCTAATATTGTTACACTATCAACAGAATTTTCTACATTATATTCATATTCTAATACATCTTTATTAAAGTTTTCAATTGTAGTTCCATCTATTTTTAAATCACTTAAATCTTTATTAGATGATGCATCTCTAGTTACACTTATACTATATGTTCTTTCTTCGTTATTTTCTGCTTTAACTACTATATCAATTTTATGAGTTCCAACACCTAATGATTTTAAACCTGTTCCAGAAACTATTGCTGCTTCATGTTCAGCTGTTGCATCAACATCCATTGTTTTTACTTCATTTCCTACATGAACAGAGTATTCTAAAGTTTCTCTATTAAAATCTGGTGTTAATTTTCCTTCACTAATAGTTAAATTTGATAAATAATTATTATTTGAAGCTGCCTTTGTAACATTAATAACATATGTTTTTATGCTTCCATCTTGTGCTTGAACTGTTATGCTAACAATATTTTCTCCTGTTTTTAATGATATTTTTCCTGTACCAGATACAATACTTGAATCAACTTCTGCAGTAGCTGAAACATTTATTTCATCTACTAAACTATCAACACTTAATGTATAGTTTTCAGTATTTTTATTAAAATCTGGACTTAATGTATATCCCTCTACAGATAAACTACTTAAATAATTATTTGAATTTGCCTTTCTAAATATATTTAATGTATAAGTTCTTTTTATACCAGCAGCACTTGTTACTTGAATTTCAAATGTATTATTTCCTATATCTAATTTTTTATTACCATTTCCAGTAATACTTGATGATGAATCTTCTAAAACACCAAGTATTGTAACTTCATCAATATTGTTTTCAACAGTAATATCATATGTAGTTTTAGTTTTTATAAATTGATCTATATATTCATTATTTTCTAAATCTTTTACTGATAGACTCTTCAAGAAATTATTACTTGATGGTTGTCTTTCTATTTCTATTGTATAAACTTTTATAGTTCCATCTTCTGCTGTTACTGTTACTGTACAAGTATTTGTTCCGACATTTAAATTATCATTTCCAGAAACTATAAAATTTGTAGTACTTGAATTAACTGTAGGATTTACTGTAATACTTTCAATTTCATTTGGTACAACAACTTTATATGATGCAATAGAAGAATTAAATGCTGGAGTTAATGTTCCTTCTGATATTGTTAAATCTTTTAATGTTGCATCACTTGATTTTGCACGATTTATTTTTATTTTATATAATTTTGTAGTTTTTCCATCCTCTGCTGTTACTATTATATTTATATTATTTTCTCCTGTTTTTAATGATATTGTTCCAGTACCTGTTACACTAACTGCATTTGGATCTTGTTTAAATGCTGTTATTTCTATACTTTCAGTTTCATTTGGTACATTTACTTCATATGAAGATATTGATGAATCAAATGATGGAGATAATTCATAACCACCAGATAACGTAATATTATTTAAATTTGCATTATTATTTTTTGCTCTTGTTACTGTTATTTTATAAGTAGTTTGTGTATTATTTTCACTTGTTACAACTATTTCAAATATATTTACTCCTGTATTTAATTCTTTATTACCAATACCTTCAATAGTTGCATTAGAATCACTTGCTGTTGCTTCTATATCAATATTTGTAACAGAATAATCTACATTAGCAGAATAATTTAATGTTGATGGTGAGAATTCTGGAGTAATTGTTGTTTGTTTAATTGATAATGAACTTAATTTACTATTATCAGATTTTGCCTTATTAATTACAATTGTATATGTTTTTTCCTCACCATTTTCAGCAGTAACAACTATATTAAATGTATTTTCTCCTGTAACTAAATTAAATGTTCCTGTCCCTTTTGTTGTTGCGTGAACTTCATCAGTTGTCGCACTTATAACAACACTTTGTTTAGTACTATCTACATCTATATTATAAGATTCTTTTGTTTTATTAAATCCTGCGATTGTTTGATCATCTATTTTTATATCTGATAAATAATTATTATTTGATTTATTTCTATTAACAACAATAGTATAAACATTTTCTATTCCTGATTCACTAGTTACTGTTACTTTATAAGTATTTTCACCTATTTCTAATGTATTAGGTCCACTTACTTCATAACTTGCTGCTGCATCTTCTAATGTTGCTGTTATTGTTTCAGTAGTAACATCTCTGCTTACATCTACTGTATATGCATTAGTTAATTTATTAAATACTGGATTTAACACACCATTACTTAATGATAATGATTTTAAATAGTTATTATCTGATTTTTTTCTTGTTACATTTATAGTATAAATTTTTACACTTCCAGATTCACTTGTTACTGTTATTGTTACTGGATTTACTTTTGTTGTAACAAAATCAGCATTATTTGATATTGTATAAGTTGCTTCACTTGATTCTGTAGTTACTGCTAAATTAAGTGTAGTTGCATCGTTTGGTACTTCTACTTCATATGAATATTTTGTTTTTGAAAAATCACTCAAACTAACATTATCTATTTTTATGTCAGATAAATATGCATTATCTGATTTTTTTCTTGTTATATTTATAACATATGCAGTTTTACTTTTACCATCTTGTGCGGTTACTGTTACATATAATTTATTTTTACCTGTTTTTAAACTTATTTCACCAGTACCTGTTATTGTACTATCTATATCTTTTGCTGTTGCTGTAATATTAATTGAAGTTTTACTATTATCAACTTCACCTAAATCATATTCTAATTTTGATTCATTAAATCCTGAAATTGTTACCCCATCTACTTTTAAATCAGTTAATGATGATACTGTTTTCTTAGCTCTATTAATAACAATTGTATAATCTTTTTCAGTTCCATCTTCTGCTTGTACTTTAACTGTTACATTATTGTTACCAACATTTAAGTTTACTATTCCTGTTCCACTAGTAATAGTTGCTTTTCCTGTATCTTCTACTACTGCAGATATATTTACTGTAGTTACATCACCTGATACATTTGCTGTATATGATGTAACATCTGGACTAAATGTTTCGTTTAAATTATATCCATCAATAGTTAATGAGCTCAAATTTGCATTTGAAGATTTAGTTCTAACAAGTTTTACTATATATGTACTTGTTGACCCATCTTCTGCTTGTACAACTATATTTACAGAATTTGTTGAATTTATATTATAAGTTCCTGTTCCACTTATTATTTTAGCATTTTCTTGATCATTAACAACTGCTGATACATCTACTGTTTCTACAGTTGATGGTGCTGTATAAGTATAATAATCATATAAAGTACTACTAAATGTTGGACTTAATTGTCCCATTGGATTTGATGAAACTGTTAAACTTGAAAGTTTACTATCATTTGATAATCTTCTAACATTTATTACATATTCTTTTGTTGTTTCATCTTCTGCTTTAACAGTTACTGTTATCTTATTATCACCAACATTAAGTTTCTTTTTTCCAAGAGTTGAAGTTATTGTTGCTTTTCCAGTATCTTCAACAAGAGCATTAACATTTATTGAAGTTGTTGAATTACTTACATTATCTAATGTATATTCATATTTTGTCCCACTAAAGTTTGGAACTGATACACCATCAATAGTTAAATAACTTAAATTTGCATTGCTAGATGGTGCCGTTCTTGTAATATCTATAGAATATGTTTTAGTTGTACATGTATTATTTGGTACAGAAGAATATTTTGTATTACAGTTTTCTGCTTCAACTATTACATTTTTTGTATTTTTAGTACTTCCATAATTAACTAAATTCCATGATCCAGTTCCACTTTTAATTGTTGCGTTAGAATCATTTTTAGTTGCTGTTACTGTCGTATTTTTTGTACTATATGGGACTAAAGCCGTATATGTTGTTTTAGTAGATGAAAAATTGCCAATATCTATATTGTTTGATAAATTTAAACTTTTTAAAGTAGCATCACTACTAAGTCTATAAACATGAACAACATATGTGTCTTGTGTTCCGTCTTCTGCTTGCACTATTATATTATCATCATTTTTACCAACATTTAAACTTATTTCACCTGTTCCACTTGCGACTGTTGCTTTTGGAGAAGTTGCGGTTGCATCTATAGTAACTGTATCTACTTGATTTGGAACAATTGCTTCATATTCTTTTGTTGATCCACTATTAGGGTTAAAAGTTGGATTAAGTGTATATGTTGTATCACCACTCTTTACAGATAAATCACTTAATGTAGTTGCAGAACTTTCCTCACCTTTTACATTAAGATTTATTCCAGATGTTACTTTTGGTCTATTTTCATTAAGCATAGTATATTTATTATCATAAGAAAAATTTATAACCGAACCTGTTGGTAAAGTTTCTTTAGCTTTAAAGTACATACTAGCAAGAACACCTTCAGTTTCAAGTGGCTTATCATTTAAACTATCTTCAATTAAAAATTTTATTAAATTATTCTTTTTATCATCATTATATGTGATAACCCAGTTTGTTTTCTTCTTACCAGCTGGAGTAGTACCAGCTGCTGGCCAAATACCACCTTGATAAGTTGTAGACATATCTGTTTCAATATATATATCACCATCCGCATATAATGGTTCAACTAGTGTTGGATCATATTGAACTCCAACTTGCATTGAAATTTCAGTTGTTTCACCTGGAACATAATACATAGAAATTCTAAATATCTGACCTGGAGATATATTTGAATTATTTAGTATTTCCTCATCTGTTCCTGATCCTTCCCATTCATTTGCTTCTGGATCCCAATCATATGCTTTTAAACTAAACTGATGTTCTCCAGCTGCTTTAACATTTAAAATATTAATATTAAACGATGTAAACATGAATGAAAATGCAAAAAATATTCCAATTATTTTTTTTAACTTATCTTTCATAATACTCCTCCTATAGATACACTCCCACTATTATTTCAATTATAACAAATAATCACTTATTTGTGAACAAAAAAAGAAAGAATTATAAAAAAAAACATATGAATTAAATCATATGTTAGCGATAAGTCCAAAAGAAACTATCATCATTATTATACTGGCCATTATTACACCAAGTAAAATTGCTAAAAAACTCTTCTTCTTATCCATTTCTAATACTGATGCAATTAATGATCCTGTCCATGCACCTGTACCAGGAAGTGGAATTCCAACAAAAAGTACTAATCCAAAATAACCAAACTTTTCTATTTGACCTTTTTTCTTTTCAACTTTGTTATCTAACCATGTAGCTACTTTTTTTAATTTTTTTCCATTTCTCATCTTATCTAAAATTTTATTCATAAGAAGTAAAAGAAATGGAATTGGTAAAATATTACCTACTATACTTATTATATAACTTGGAACTGGATCTAATTTTAATAATGCAGCTGCAATTAAACCACCTCTTAATTCAAGTATTGGAAGAAGTGATATTATAAACACTAAAAGTTCTTTTCCAAATGCGATAGTGGTAAGTCCACCAAAAGTTTTTAAAATGCCATTAACTAATTTTTCACTCATATTTTTTTACCTTTCATACACTATAAATTTATATCATATTTTTAATTAAAAGTCTACATTGCCTAAAACAATTATATAAAATCTTGTTTTAGATAATCAATTATGAGATAATTTTTATATAGGAGGCAAGTACATGGCTGGAACAATTACACATACATATTTTTCAAAAGATGTTTATAAAAAATTAGATGAAAAAAGTAAAAATAATATCAAAGGATATGAGGGAAGCTTTGAATTATTTAGTCAAGGACATGATATTTTTTTCTTTAATTGTAACAGAAAAACAAGTTCTCTAGGAAAATACTTTCATAAAAATAATACGCAAGACTTTTTTATCAATATAATAAAATATATAGTTAATAATAATTTAAAAGATAATAAAGAAATAATGTCATATCTATATGGATACATCTGCCATTATGCTCTTGATTCAACTATCCATCCTTATGTAACTTATAAAGGAGGATACTATAATAAAAAGAAAAAAGAAACAATAAAATATAATGGAAAACATTCAGATATTGAAAGTTATATTGATGCATACATGATAAACAAACACGAAAATATTGAACCAAACAAATTAAATTTAAGAAAATTTTGCTTTAATAATAAAAAACTTTCTAATGATTTAATTAAATTAATAAATGAGGTATTTAAAGAAACATATAACTATGAAAATATGGGAAATAAATATAAAAGGTGTATAACTAACATGAGAATATCTTATTCTCTTTTAAGAAATGATAAATATGGTATAAAGAAAAAAGCATACATTTTTTTAGATAAAATCACTCCAAAAAGTTTTCAAAGATTTTCTCCAATTTCATTAAAATATAAATTAAACAAAAACTATTACTATTTAAATTTAGATCATAGAAAATGGAATCATCCAAGATATAAAGATGAAACATATACATTATCTGTATTAGATTTATATAATAATGCTTGTGATTTATCTCTTAATTTAATTAATTCTGTTAATGATGTTATTTATAATAATAAAGATATTAATTCACTAAAAAAAGTATTTAAAAATATATCTTTCTCAAGCGGAAAAGATTGTAATGATAATACAAAAAACAAATATTTTGAATATTAATTTTATTTAAAACCATTATATTAATGGTGATAATATGTTTAATGGATATAGAAATATCAATAACAAATATATTTATTTATATTTAGATAATAATTACGAATTTTCTAGTGATTTAAACACTAAAGAAAAAAAGAAATTAGATATAATAAATTCTTGTAACAATTTTATTGATATTCATAATCTTAAATTTAATGATAGAGTTTATTTAATATCTAATGGTTTGGTTATTGGTTATATAAATAAATATGTATTAGATAAATATAGAAAATAAAAGATATTTAATTTTTTTCACCTTAAATATCTTTTTTTAAATTATTTATTTCTTCTATTTTTAAACCGGTTGCCTTACTTATATCTTCTACTTTCATATTCATTGATATTAAATTTTGTACTATTTCTTTATTTCTTGAACTGGTAACCTCTTCTTTTTTCTGCAAGCATAAAAAACAATTTCTCTTTCTTTGTTAACTTATTGTTATTATAATATTTTTCTCTTATATATTCAAGGTCTACTTTATACTTTTC
>CAKPEJ010000014.1 GCA_934149325.1 uncultured Bacilli bacterium | reverse complement strand
TCCTCCTTTCTTTAAATTCATCTTATTACATATGATACTATTTTTACTATCAAATTGTTTTTACATTTTATTATTTTTTATATATTAGTAAAATTAAATATAACTTTATTATATTTTAATTAGTATTTTTAACCCTTAACTTTGCCATTAAAATACTTTTTATTCAAAAGTATAAACTATTTTTACTTTTTTACCACCAATTTTATCATAAAATAATTCTGCATTATTTCCATAGAGACAATGTAATTCTATTTTTTTTCTAGGATTGGTTCTTCTTATTTCATCTATAGATTTTTTACCAAACCCCATATTTCTATATTCTGGGAATATGTAAAAAGAGTCAACATATATAATAGGTTCTCCATTAATTTCTGATTGTTTCTCATAGCTTGCAATTGTACCAACTATAATATTATTATTTTTTATAAAATAATAATTTACGCCAATTTTTTTAAAATCACCTACTATATTATAAACATTAAAATTTTCACTTTCATGTTCATAATCTTTATATCCAATATTTTTCCTTAATATAAAATGCTCCTTACACAACTTTAATACTATATTTGCGTATTTTAACAAATCTTCTTCTGTTACAATTTCTAAATTAAAATCTTTCATTATTTCTCTCCTTTTATAAAATTATAACATAAAAATTAAAAGAAATAATCTTCTATTTAATTCAATTAATTATCTATATCAATAATTTCGTATTACCATTTGCAATATTAATATAAACCATATTTTCTGATTTAAAATATTCAACAACTACTTTATCTACTTCAGTCATATTTTCTAAGTAAATACATTAGTATTCAATAAAATTCAAGATTTCAACTATACCTCTTTTCCATAAAATCGTGAGTTTTAATTGTTACATAATATTAATACTATCTGGAGTTTTATAATTTTTTTGTTACTCTCCTATCTTTTTTAATGTATTATTTAATATTTCTTCATCATCTATTTTTCCAATATAAAAACACTTCTTTCCTAAATCTTTAAAAGATGAACCTGAATTATATAAAATTTTTCTATCTATTATTAAAAATCTATCATGAAAAGTATTATTGTTTATAAATGATACATTACTATATTGTGATTCATACTTTTTCTTTAACATATTATCTATATTACTAGATACTATTTTTATATTTATATTAATTTCTTTTAAAATATCCAATAATTCTTTTCCTGCATAATTATCTATTATCATTATTTCTTTTTTTGCTGTACTTAATATATCTATAAGTAGTGAATATGCATCATATATCTGACCTTCATAAAATATTGTATTTATTTTTTGTTTTTCCTCTAATTTTGAAAATGATTCTTGAAGTAATTTTATTGAATTATGATCTTCTAACACTAATTGATTTATATATTTTTGTTCTATCAAATTATTTGATATGTATTTTCTCATTTTTACAAATGTATCCATTATTTTTATACTTGTCTGTACAGCAACCTTTGATTTTAATATTGTAGCAAGCATTGCTACTCCCTGCTCTGTAAATACTCTCGGATTATATCGTCTACCACCATATTTATTACAACTTGAGGTCAAAATTTTTGACCTCAAATTACTATACTCCTCATCACTCAATTGAAAACTATATCTCTCTGGAAATTTGTTCATATTGTTTTTTACCGCCTGATTTATTTCTTTTGTTCCATTTTTACATTCATAAAGTCTAGCTAAATCGCTATCAATCATTACTTGTTTTCCTCTTATTTCATATATCATATTTTCTATATTTAATTCTTCTTTTAATTCATACATCTTGTTACTCTCCTATCTTTTTTAATATATTATTTAATATTTCTTCATCATCTATTTTTCCGATATAAAAACACTTCTTTCCTAAATCTTTAAAAGATGAACCTGAATTATATAAAATTTTCCTATCTATTATTAAAAATCTATCATGAAAAGTATTATTGTTTATAAATGATACATTACTATATTGTGATTCATACTTTTTCTTTAACATATTATCTATATTACTAGATACTATTTTTATATTTATATTAATTTCTTTTAAAATATCCAATAATTCTTTTCCTGCATAATTATCTATTATCATTATTTCTTTTTTTGCTGTACTTAATATATCTATAAGTAGTGAATATGCATCATATATCTGACCTTCATAAAATATTGTATTTATTTTTTGTTTTTCCTCTAATTTTGAAAATGATTCTTGAAGTAATTTTATTGAATTATGATCTTCTAACACTAATTGATTTATATATTTTTGTTCTATCAAATTATTTGATATATATTTTCTCATCTTCACAAAAGCATCTATTATTTGCACATTAATTTTGGCAGCAATATCACTTTTCAAAAGACCAGATAACATCATTATTCCTTGTTCCGTTAAAACATATGGCAAATATCTCATACCACCATAATTATTCCAACTTGAGGTCACAATTTGTGACCTCAACCTTAAATCATGAAACTCATAATTTGTAATTTGAAAACAAAATTCCTCAGGGAATCTATTTATATTTCTTTTTATTACTTGGTTTAAAACTTTAGTTTCAACATTATATAACTTTGCTACATCAGAATTTAACATTACATGTTTTCCCCTTATTTCATATATCATATTTTCTATATTTAATTCTTCCTTTAATTCATACATTTTGTTACTCTCCTATCTTTTTTAATATATTATTTAATATTTCTTCATCATCTATTTTTCCGATATAAAAACACTTCTTTCCTAAATCTTTAAAAGATGAACCTGAATTATATAAAATTTTCCTATCTATTATTAAAAATCTATCATGAAAAGTATTATTGTTTATAAATGATACATTACTATATTGTGATTCATACTTTTTCTTTAACATATTATCTATATTACTAGATACTATTTTTATATTTATATTAATTTCTTTTAAAATATCCAATAATTCTTTTCCTGCATAATTATCTATTATCATTATTTCTTTTTTTGCTGTACTTAATATATCTATAAGTAGTGAATATGCATCATATATCTGACCTTCATAAAATATTGTATTTATTTTTTGCTTTTCATTTAATTTATCAAAGGACTCCTCTAATTTTAATATTCTATTTTCATGATTTAGTATTATTGAATTTTTATATTCAAATGATAAATATTTTTTCATATAAACAAATGCATTAATTATTCTCATACTTACAGTATCTGCAACAGGAGTTTTAAGTATAGTAGCAACATTGCTACTCCTTGCTCTGTAAATACATATGGCATTTTCCTAACACCGCCATAATTATTCAAACTTGAAGTCCCAACTTGGGACTTCAAATTATCATATTCACTTTTTGTCAATTGAAACATATACCTTTCTGGGAATTTATTTATATGTCGTTTTACAGCCTGATTCATTGTTTTTGTTCCATTTTTACATTCATAAAGTCTAGCTAAATCGCTATCAAGCATCACTTGTTTTCCTCTTATTTCATATATCATACCTTCTATATTTAAATTTTCAACTTCTACAATTTGACTCATATTATTCTCTCCTTTTATAAAAAAAGAGTACACCTTTAATAAAGTGTACCCGAATAGATATATTTTTCTTGCCTAAAAATATAAATTATCGATTCAAATTTTAATTCATTAACTATTGGCAAGTAAATTAATGTAAAATCATTATAACAAAAATATAAAACATATTCAATTTATTTTCTAATATTATATCTTTTTTTATTACTAAATTTTATAATATTATAAATAGTAATTAAAGATACCAAAATTTCCACTATCATAGATGGATATGCTCTTATAAATATATCATGACAAAACCACAAAATTTGATTTAATACTAAACCATATCTTAAAAATTGTGCTTCTTCACTCCTTAAACAAAATATCGCATAACTAGATGACGCTAATATCGGAAATATACCTATAAATTCCTTTGTATTAAAAATAAGACCAAATATTACATAAAAAGATATAAATAATATTGTTAATCCTTTATTTATTTTATTTTTATAAGTTAAATAATTTCTTACCACATTTACAAGATTTGTTACTACAGCAGAATATGAACAAAAAAAGAAATTTGATAATGCACCAAACATTGGATTAAATATTTGAATTTTAGCCATATTTTCTTTACTCTTACAAAAGGTAGATAAAGCTATTAAAATAGCACATAAAAATGAACAAATTGTCCCAAAAGTAAAATTATAATACATCATTTTCTAACACTCCATTTTATTTTCTAATAATTATATTTTTTATAAACTTTAATTAACATCTAAACTGTTATAATAAATTATTGTTATTCAAAATTCCTAAACCTAAATAAAATTTATTACCATTCATTAATTTTTTCTTTATTAACTTTTGTAACATTGTATTTTCTTGAAGTAAATTATAATTGTCACATTTATCAATATTATAAACAAAATTTAATATATCTTTTATGCAATCCTCACCATCAATAACATCAAATAAATCATGAAACTTTGAAATATTAGTATTATTATCTAATATACTATATATTTGATTACTAATTAACCAAGAATTACATATATATTTAAACTCTTTAATTTTAAAGATTTTTTCTATTTCTATTCTAGATTTATCTATTGATTTTTGCACTTCTATAATATTTAAGTTTGTATTTTTAGGAATATGTATTTTAACTTTACTTTCATCCTCATACCCAAATTGTAAGCAACCAATTTCTATTATTTTACCTCTTATAAAATAAACTGCCCATAACAATTGAGATACCCTAATTCCATCATATTTTCTAACAGTCAAATCATTTTCAAAACATTCTTTAACTCTTCTTTTTTGAATATTAATTTGTTCATTATCAAATTTTAATTTTTTCATATTTTTTTTGTGGAGTCTATACCCCACTAACAATATAACATTTGTAACAAATAAATCAACATTAGATTCAAATAATTCGTTTATATTTTTTATATTCCATAATTTTTTCACTTCATTAAAATCTTCATAATATAATTTTTTACATATTTTTTTGAAACTTTTATAATCATTTTTATTTAATTTATTCAACAATTCAAAACATTTATCTTTATAAATTTCATCAATATTATAAAAATCGAAAGCTTTATTAATTATTTTTTTATACATCATAACTTGTCCTTTCAATTGTATAGCATATATTTCATATAAAATCTATTTTCTGTTTCATCTATTATTTTAAAATTCAATTTTTTATATAACGAAATTGCTTTTTTATTTTCTTTATATACCCATAAACAAACTATAGAATTAATTTTTAAAATATTTTTAATTATATCTGTGCCTATTCCTTTATTTCTATATTTTTCTTCCAAATATATTTCATCTAAAAAAGCACCATCATCTTTTTTTGTAACCAGTAAACAACCTATTTTTTTATTATCATATATAACAATTTTATAATCAATCATTTCAATAGGTATATGCTTTTCTACATAGTTATTAATCTTTAATATTTCATCTTTTGATAAATCATGCGCATATTTAAATATGCTATATAACTTAGCTTTTTTAATATAATCAATATCATTATTAGTTGCATTTAATAAATCATATTTCATTAACACATCACCTTCAAATTTTTCTTTCCATTATACAAACTGTCTCCACATGATAAGTTTGTGGAAACATATCATAAGCACTTATATCTTTTACTTCATATTTTTCACTTAATATATTTATATCCCTTGCAAGTGTTACTGGATTACAAGAAATATAAATTATTTTTTTAGGATTTAGTTCAAGTAAAGTTTTTAATGATTTTTTATCACTTCCACTTCTTGGTGGATCCATAACTATAATATCTATATTATATTTTTTTAAAGTATTTATTTTATCTTCTACTTTACCGCAGATAAAATCAACATTATTTATGTTATTTAAAACTAAATTATTTTTAGCGTCCTTTACAGCATCTTTAACGACTTCTATACCTATTACTTTTTTAGCTTTTTTTGAAAGCATCATTGTTATTGTACCTGTTCCAGAATAAAGATCTAAAATTGTATCAGAACTATCAACAAATTCTAATGCTTTGTTATATAAACCTTCTGCAACATTTATATTTACTTGAAAAAATGATTTTGGTGATATTTTAAATTTTAAATTATTTATCTCTTGTTCTAATTCTTTAATTCCATATATAAATTGATTATTAATATAAATGCTATCAACATTATCAAATTCTTTTATAAATTTATCTTTATATAAATCATTTAAATTATCTAAATTAATCATTGTCTTATTTTCACATACTCTAACCATAACACTTGTTATATCATGATTATCGTTTTCTTTTATAAATTTTCTAAGTTTTAAAAGAACTTCATTAATCTTTTCATTTGATATAATACACTTTTCAATATCAATTACTTCATTAGTTTTATTTCTATAAAATCCAATTTTGTCATTTTCTACTTTAAAAACCACTTTATTTCTATAATTTATTTGATTAAAACTATTTATACTAGATAATGTAATATCTTTATTACATATTTTTTTAAGTATAGACTCTACTTTATTCTTTTTAAATTTTAATTGAGATTTATAATTCATATTCATTAAGTTACATCCACCACAATCATAAAAATATGGACATATTGGATCTATTCTATTTATACTTTTTTCTTTTATTTCTATAATACTTCCTACAGCATAATTTTTATTTACTTCATCTATTTTTATTTTTACTTTTTCATTTTTTAAGGCACCTTTTACAAAGACAATAAATCCATTTACACTAGCAACTCCATCACCTTCATTATTTTCTCTTAAAATTTCAACTTCATATTCTTCATTAACATTCATAAATATTTCTCCTAATAATTATTATACTATATTTTTAAACAAAATAAAATTTTAGTATAAGTAAATTTTATAATATGTCATTTTATACATATTGATTATTACATTCACAAACTAGAACTTAATTAATAAACATTTAAGAGAATAAATAGTAAAAAAAATATCATACATTCCTAATTTACTAAGCCAATTATGTATGATAAAATACTTATAGGATGTGATTGTCTTGAAAAATATAAATGTTAATTTTGATAAGAGAATGGAATTGGTATTTGGGTTATTATATTCAGAACATAAATTATCTGGTTTTGGAGATAATTCGTTTTTTAATGACTCTATAGAGCCTTATTGTTCTGAATTCGTAGAAATATATAAAAAGCATGCATCTAATGAATTAAGAAATTATATAAAGAATAATGGGTTTGACACATACAATAGAATAGTTGAAATTGTTTATTCATTAGATGATAATTATAATATAAAACAAAATGATTATATTAAAAATATAAAACTTAAAAATAAAAATTTTGATGAAAATAAAATTCATAATTTACTAATGAATTTTACTAATAATTCTGATTATAATAATTTTTATAACAAACATTATAATATGCTTGAAAATATTAAAAAAAATTATATTTCAATAATGAAAAAATATACTAAATTTGATGGTGTAGACTTAAAAGAATTCTATGGAGAAGATAAATTTAATATTAATGTAGTTTTATTCAATTTTTGTAATGGGTCTTTTGGATATTGTAATGGAAATGATATTTATAATATAAGAAATGTTCATAACTTTAGTGAAGATAAATCAAAGTTAGAATTAGGAAGAGACAATATACCTAATTTTTATCATGAATGTTCTCATCCATATATAAATCCTCTTGGAAATAAGTACTTTAAAGAGCTCAATATAGACAATGTAATAAATGAATGTAAAGAAAATGGTCTTCAAACCTCATATTATAATAAAATAACAATTATTAATGAGTATATGGTAAGAGCCGTTCAATTATACTTTGTAAAAAAATATATGGAAACAGATTATTATGAAAGACATTTAAATAATCAAAAACAATTAGGCTATAATCATATAGAAGAGATAATAAATTTATTTGAAAGAAAAAATGATTATTATACTTTTGAAGAATTTTATAAAAATGAAATTGTTAACTTTTTTATTAATTTTAATAACAAAAAAGAATGTAAAAATATTATTCTATAATAAAAAAACATGTATCACATGTTTTTTAATACATTTTATTAAAAAAATCAATTTATTATAATATTAATTTTTTTCTCTTTTCAAAATATAGTTATTATTTTATATTTCATATAATTTATCTTATCATTTTTTTAATTTATTTCTTTATTAGTATCTATTACTATTAGTGGTATATATATTTCATCATCTGTATATCCAGCATGTTGTGAATATAAAGGATAATCACCCTCAGAAATAAATGCTTTCTTAGTATGGGAAATAGCTAAATAATCACCTAATTCACTTCTAAATTTAGAATTTTCTTCACCATCTCCAAATAATTTTGAATCTATTACTTCTTCTTTTGTATATAAATCAAAATATTCACCAAAATATTTATTAAATAAGTTTTAAAATTCTTCTTTTTTACCATCTTTTATAAAAAATGCTGTTGCTCTAGGTTCAATAGATGGAACTCTTTTTAAACATTCTAAAATATCAAGATAATCTTTTAAAAAGATATCTTCTTCATTTAAATGTCCATGATCCGCTACTACAAAAATAATTGTATCTTTCAATTTTTTTGATAATTCACATATTTTATTTTCTCTTTCAACTATTAATTCTTTAATTTTTTCATCATCTGTACCTAAATCATGCATTGTATGATCTGGTTCATCATTATATGCATAAATATACTTTTTTGTATCTTTATTACATAAATTTTCTATTTTTTCAAACATTTCATCTATATTTTTATATGCATCTTTATCAAATGGAGTAACCCTATATCCTTCATAATTAGTTTCTTCATTAATTCTATCTGTTACTTCTTTATGTTTTAAATATTTATTTTCATATTCTATTGCACCATCTAACACCTTCCAAGTTTCATCACCTTTTTGTGTTCCTGCAAATGTAACTATTGTTTTATCAAGATCATCAAAATACATTGTCCAACCTAACATACCCGTTTCACAAGGATTTAATCCTGTACGAATACTTGTTGTTGCAGCAACAGTAGTTGCTGGAAAAACACTTGTTATATCTTTTAACTTATGTTTTAGAAAAAAGGAATCATTTAGTAAATGCTTATCTAAAATAGATGTTCCCATACCATCAAGTAAAATTGTTACAACATTTTTAGGTTTCTTTTCTTCTAATAATTTATCAATATAATCAATTGTACTATGTTTGTATGATGCACCAAAGTACTTTGCTATAGAACATGCAAGATTTGTTAAACATTCATTATAATTGTTTCTTACTTTCATATTTCTCACCTATCATTATATTATATAAATCTCTAATTGTATGTTCTTTATCTACTATATAACTATCTATTCCAGCATTATCAGCACCTACCTTATCACTTCTAATACTATCACCTATCATTATACAATCTTCTTTATTTGTATCATTAATAGCAAGTTCAAATGATTCTAATCCCGGTTTCATAGCATCTTCTCCAGCTACTATTTTATCTATATAGTTAAATAATCCTGCTCTTTTTAATCTTGGAATTTGTGTACCACTAAACCAATTTGTAAGTATTACTATTTCCTTGTTATTTTCTTTTAAATATTCAAATAAATCAACTACACCATCAACCACTTCATCCTCAATAGTTTCACCATTATAACTCATCCAACCATTAATCGTATCTTCGCTTACTGTAAAACCATAACTTTTAAAATAATCACTCAAAGTTTTAGTATTATATCTTGGAAATTCTTGTTCATACTTATTTAAGATACCTTGTTTGTTCTTAAAAAATTCTTCTTGTTCATTTTCTAAAATATATTTTTTAAAATAATCATCCTCTTTAGACCAATCTGGAATTAATATTGTATAATCAATATCAAATATATATTTTTTATAATTTTTCATTTTTATCCCTCCATTTAAATAATGCATATATATTTATTACTAAATACATTATTGACATTAGTAATACCATTAATGAATCAAAACCACCACTACTAAAATTGATAATCCATAACGTTAAATCTAAAACATTATTAACCAAATATAGTATCCATGATTCATTATATCTTAACATAAGTAAAATTCCTGCAATAAAACTAATAACGTTAGTAAATGCATCTAAATATGTTAATCTTTCTCCTGGAATTAATTGTAATAGATATGCTGTAAAAAGTCCAATACTTATTGATAAAATTATTGTAATTGATCCTTTTTTTATTCCTAACCCCCTATTTTCAACAATGTCATTTTTTGAATTTTTATTCCATTCAAAATATCCTTTTATATTTATTGGCATAAAAAATAACAAATTAAATATTACTAAACCATAATTATTATTTTTAAATGCTACATATGATAGCGCTAAATTATTTATAACTCCTATAGGAAAATTAATCTTATTTCCTACACTACTATAATAAGAATTTAATATACCTGTTATTAATACAGTCATTCCTACAAAAGTATTTTTTGAAAAAATACCAATTATTATTGAAATAATACAAACTAATATTGATACAATAATTTGATTATATTTTTTATCTTTTAAGCTCACAACAATTCTTCTTTCTTATATAACTTTATACTTTTTTCAAATAATTTATTTTTTAATATTTCTTCTTGAATCTTCTCTTACAAATGGGTCTTTAATATATTACCCTCATTCAATACATAATTATATAATTAACTACTGCCTAAACTTTGCTCCATAATATACTTGTAAATTATTTTAGATAATTTTCCGACATATTTTCTATCACCTGTTTTCTTAGTTGTATTATATACTGAAACCCCGACAAAATAAACTTGTTTATTTAATTCAAAAATTCCAACATCACTGTTCAAATATTCAAGAGCACCTGTTTTATGTGCAAACCTAATATTTTTAATATATCTATTAATTTGATTATTTACCTTTTGCTTATATAGTATACTTAATGCTAAATCACAAAATTTATCTGTTAAAATTTCCTTGTTTATTACGAATTTAAAACATTTATACATATCATTCAATGACGTATAATTATTTTTACCATTTTTTATTGCTTCCTCATCTAACATATATCTTTCTAATCTAGTATCTTTCAAATCTATCTCTTTAAAATAGTTATTAATATTTTCAAACCCTAAATATTTAATTAGTATATTTGTAGATGAATTATCAGATAATGTAATCATCCACATTATTAAATCTTCTATACTATATTGATATACTCCATTTTTAAAACATTTATTATCATATAATATATCATTCTTATCTATATTAATAAAACTTTCTAATTTAATATTGTTATCTAATACATAATTAAAAATCGCTAACATAATTGGAACTTTAATAATACTAGCAGAAACAAAAATATTTGTTTCATTAAATTTATATAAGGTAACATCATTTGTAATATTTTTAACCATAACATTTATATTTTCTTTTCGTTCTATATTTTTTACAAATTCATCAATTTGTTCAATATAATTCATTATTCACACCTGATTTCTATTTTCAATTATATAATAAATAATATTATTAATACTATAAATACGTTATTTACTACATTTCATATAATATCTATTTTCTATTTCATTTTTTAAAGAATCTTTAAAAAAAACAATAAATCCATTTACACTAGCAATTCAATCGCCTTCATTATTCTCTCTTTTCAACATCATATTCTTTATTAACATTCATAACTAACCTCTTATATTTTTATAATAATTAACTTTTTATAATTTATCTATTTTATTTATAAATTTATTTGTTTCTTTATACCATGAATAAATACCCTTTTTTCTTTCTTTGTACTTATTTAATTCTTCTTCTGTATAATCCCATCCATTTTGTTTATGATTATTTATCCATCTTGATATTGTTCTACTGTAACAAGTATCAATATCTGTTCTAATAATTATTATTTTTCCTTTTAATATTGATATATTTTTAACACAATGAAACTGCGCACAATCTATAACAATAGTTTTATCAATTTTTTTACAATACTCTAATACCTCATTATATATTAAATCAAAATCATTCATTAAATTTGGCAAAGTATCATATTTTTCTCTAAAATATTCTCCTAATTTTTTATTTAATCCTGATGATTTTTCATATCTTACTTCACTAAATATTTCATCAGTATCAATTATTTCATATTCATTACTATTAAAATTATTATTTGCGTAGGTAGACTTTCCTGAACCACTTTGCCCAGTTAAATTAATAATTTTATCATTCGTTAATTGTTTAATATATGGTTCTTTACCTACAAATCTACTAATTAATAAATCTGATTTGACTTCATATAAATAATTTTCTACTTCTTTCACAAAATTATTTGAATCGTTTCTATCATCTTTATTACCATGAGAAATAAAATCATTCCATTCGTCTAACACATCATCTATATTATTTTTATTGACCTTATCTTTAAGTATTGCATACGCTGTTTTCTTGTAATTCATAATACTTACAACACCTACAGCTTTATAATCTGAATTTTCTGGTATTTTTGATATTTCATAAAATTGAAGTGCTAAATCATCATCTATTTTTCTTGGATTTTTTATAATTATCTTATTAGTTCTATAAATGGTTGTTGCTCCCTCTATTTGTATGACTTCAGCATCTTCTGGAATATCTACATCATAGATTGTATCTCCTCTATGTAACCATCTTAAAATACACTCTTCACTGCAATAATTAAATCCACCAAAATCTCTTGGATTATCTGCTTTTGAGTTCCAATTTTTACTTATATTTACTTCACCAATTTTATAATTAAAATCACTCTTTGCACTACTTGTTGTACCATACATTACTTTTACAAATTTACCCATATTTTCACCAACTAATCATGTTTTATATTTTCAATATTAATCAATTTATTTTCATCATCAAAAGTAAGTTTAAATATTTCACAATAATCAAAATACTTACCACAAAACACTATATTATTATTATTAAAAATAATATTATATTTATCTTTATCTGTTACTACTTTACACCAAGTCATAATTAAAAATAACATTGCAGTTGAATGAAATACAATTGCTATTTTTTTGTCATCATTTTTTAATACTCTCATTAAAACATTAAAAGTTCTCTCTCTTACTTCTTTTTGACTTTCACCAAATTCAGTTTTATAATTTTCATCTAAAAATTGTTTTTCTCCAAAATTATCTGGAAGTTCATCCCATGAATTAATTCCAAATTTTCTTTCTCCAAAATCATTAACTACATTAATTTCTATATTATTGTTTTCTGCTATATATTTAGCAGTAGATATTGCTCTTACATAACTTGATGAATATAATTTATCAATATCTTTTAATTCTTCAATATTTAACTTTTTTCTAGCAATATTTTCTCCTTCAATTGATAATGGTTGTTTTTCATTTTGAATTTGTAAACTATCTATATTTTTATCATTATTAACCTTTAGTGGTTTTGAATGTCTTATTAAATAAACTTCTTTAATCATTTTTTTACCACCTTTCTTTATAACATTATTTTAACATATTTTTTAGCATAATAAAACTTTAACATTGAAGTTAAAGTTTATATATTATATAGCATAAAAAATATTACTTATTCCATCTACTCCGGGATAATATGTATTCATCATTTCACAAGCAAGATTTATTTTTTCTTCATTTATTTTATTATCATCAATATATTCATTTACAATATTAGTAAATAGAACATCATAATATGTTGTTAAAGAATTGTATGTAACACCTGCGATTAAATCAATCAATTCATCTACTTTTTTATTAATTTCTTCATCAAAATTAACATAAAAATAATCATTAAATGATACATGTTTACCATCTATTTCTGTACTATTTAATATGTTTGAAACTTTATTTTGATATGATAACAATTCATTATTTTTTATATCATCTTTTATATAATTTTTATACTTTAATTTAGTATCTACTATATACTTAGATATTTCCTTATCAAATGAACCATCACTATTATTTTTCTTAATATCTTTAATAACAAAATTTTTCTCTGTAGTTTTATTAAATTCTAATAATTTCATTTCTTTTGGATCAATTACCGAATAATATTCTGGCACTATACCACTATCTTTTTTCCATACTTTATCATCACTTCTTACAAATGGTACCACTACATATAATTTATCATCAATTTTTCTTAACATTGAAATCATTGCACAATAATCATCATTTAATCCATATTTTCTTTTCTCTTTATTTGCAATACCTAAAAACTTATCTACATTAACCATTATATCTCTCCTTTATCTTATTTCTTACATTATATAAATAATATTTTATATTGGATTCAGTAATTTCTAATTTATTACTTATATCCTTTATTGAAAGGTCTTTTAAATAATATAATTTAAATATTTTTATTTCATTCTCACTAAGTCCTATTTTATCTATATCATCAATTATTTCTCTATATATAATCTTATCAATAGTAATATCTTCATACCCTAATTCATATGACATATCATAGTTAACATTATTTTTTTCTTTAATATATTTTTTTGCTCTGGTGCACCAAATATTATAAGCAATTTTCCATATTAAATTTTCTAATTTTTCTACATTTATATCTTTATTAAGATACTCGAATATTGATAAAAAAACACTATTTGTTAAATCTTCTGCATCTTCTCTATTATTTGTTTTTTTAATAGACCAATTATATATTTTATCGAAATATTCATCATATACTTTATCCATTATTTAACTCCTTTCACTTATGTAGTATAAATTAAAGATAAATGGTTAGTAATTTTTTTATTTTTCTATAATATGTTTAATATTTTCTGAATTTTTTATAAGCTCATATGTTGAATTAGGTAATAAATTATAATTTTGTAAATCATTTATATTAACCCAATAAAAAATTTGACCTTTATTATCTTTACAAATAAAATTTTCTTGAATAATATTTTCATTATATATAGATTTATAACAAAAACAGTATTGCATAATTTTCTTATTATCTTTTTCTAAAAAATTTTCTTGAATAGAACAAAGTTCAAATTCTAAATCAAATCCTGTTTCTTCCTTTATTTCTCTTTTTATAGCATTTAAACTATCTTCATAAATTTCTATTCTTCCACCTGGAATCATAAAATAATCTCTATCAATAATCTTAAATAATAAAACTTTTGTCCTATCCTTATTATATATAATTGCTGATGCTCTTGCATTAAATTTTATATTATCTATTTCAAAATTCAAGTCCATGCATTACCTCCATAATACTAATAATTTAAAATTTCTATACTTATTTTTTATTTTCTTAAAATAATATTCATCATTATATTATCTTTCTTTTAGTTCGTAAAATCATAATATATTTTTGCTAATATAATCTAATATATAATTAATACAATCATTTGAAATATTATCTAATTCTTCTTTATTCATCACTCTATAAAATAAATTACTTTTATACAATCTTGGATTATCAACCTCTTTATTTGATTTTTCTATATAGTCAATTAAAAACTCTCTATCAAAATCTCCTACCTTCAAGTTTTGTATATTATCTACACACTTTATATCATTAAATTTTGGTATTAAAAATTTTTTTAATAAGCATTTATCATATTTTCTAAAATCATCTTGCTTATATTTTTTTGAAATTTTATACATCTTTCCATTTTTTAATTTTACCATATATGGCATTCCATCATTATTAAATATACAATGATTTCTAAAATAATAATTATTATAAAATCTATCTGTAAGTAAATGAATTAAGTACCCAATTATTATAGGATCATCTAATTTTGATTTATATTCACTTACAAATTTATCTGGATTTGCGAGTTCACTTTCATAAGTGCCCTCATACTGATAATGAGATTTAGCATGATTTTTATTAACAGTTAAATCTGGTAAAACACTACCTAACATAATTGAATCTAAATCTAATTTTAATTTTTCATTTACTTTTTTTGCAATATACATATGAATTTTATGACTAGGCATTTTTACCTCCTAATGATGGATAACTACTTAATAAATTCTTAACAACATCATCTATTATGCAATTATCATCTCCAACTTCATAATGTAATTTTAAAAATGAGTCTAATACATTTTCATGTTTTAACATTTCACTAACTAAAACATGTGCTATAACATATCTTTGTGATTTATTTAAAGATAAATATTCTTTTTCTTCAATTTGTTTTATTCTTCTTTTATCAGATAATTCATCAAAGAAAATTAATTTTTTTATAGAATCATTTTCATTTTTGATTACTTTTAACAAATTTTCTTCATTTATATTAAGATTATTTAATTTTAACTTAATTAATTCATTTTCAATTAAAATATTTCTAGCATCTTCTTTTGTACCATTTAATCTTTGATGTTTTCTAAGATTAAAATCATTTTCAGTAATTGTGCCACTTTCAACTAAATACTCTCCTAGTAACATTTCACCAAGTATTGATACAGATTCACCAAAGTATTCTCTAGTCCATGTAGATAATTTTTTACCATTTTCATCTACTTTTTTATTTTCATTTAATTTATGAAGCATTTCATGAAAAATTATAAATATGTCTTTAGGGGTATTATCATAATAAATATGAACTATTCCATAATCATCAACACAATTATCATATTTTGATTCATCTTTAAATTGTTCTCTAGGTAAAATTTTAGCATTTTTAATTTCTTCATTAAAACTTTGAAACATTTTATCATCAATACTTTTAATATATGATGAAACTATTTCTATTGAATCATTTATATCAAAATTTCTTGACCATTTAATTGTCTCATAATCATCTAAATTTTCTATTAATACTCTTTCACACATAGGAATGACTATATCTAAAGTACTTATTGTCATTTTATTACTTTTTACATACTCATTAACAATTTTATCAATTTTATTTAAATCCATAAGAACACCATCCAATCACTTTACTATCATTTTAACATATCATCAATTTAAAAAATTTATTTTATCAAATATATATTCTTATTTTACACTAGTTTATACTATATTTTTTATAAAATTGGACACACTACATAAAAAAGGAGTCAATTATGAATATAAATGATATAAAAAAATTTAAAAATTATAATCCAGATTTAAAAATCAGAGAACTTAAAAATAAAAATATTACTGTTTATGTTATTTATTTTGAAACATTATGTAAAAGTAATACTGTAAATGATTTTATTTTAAGACCTATTGATGAAAATACTATAAAAGATATAAATGATATCAAAGATAAATTACCAGCTGGAAATTTAGTAGATATTACTGATGAAAAGGTATTGTATGATAATTTATATTCTGGTTTTTGTGTTATTTGTATTAATAATAAATTTATTTCTTTTGAAACAAAAGCACAGCTTGATAGTGGAATAACAAATGCAACAAATGAAAAAGTAATAAAAGGACCAAAGGATGCATTTACAGAAAATTATGAAAATAATATTGGTCTTATTAGAAAAAGAATTAGAAGTAAAAATTTAAAAATGGATGAATATACAATTGGTACTAGCAGTAAAACAAAGGTTGCCCTTTTATATGTAGACGGTATTGTAAAAAAAGATTTAGTAGATAAAATAAACAAAAAACTTAAAACTTTAAGTTTAGATTATGTTGCGAATAGTAATTATATAATTGATGCAATAAATAAAGAAAATTCTATAATGCCTACTAATTTAACAACAGAAAGGCCAGATCTTACAAGTTTTGAACTTATGGAAGGAAGAATTGCGATTGTTGTTGAAAATTCACCGCAAGTAATAATTATTCCTATGTTTTTTTCAGATACCATTCATACTATAGATGATTATTATCAAAATTCAAAAAATGTATCTGTTACCAGAATAATTAGAGTAATTGCATTCATAATATCTGTAACTATACCTGGTATGTATATAGCACTTACTACTTTTAATCAGGAAACACTTCCAACAAGTTTACTTATTAATTTTTCGATTCAAAGAGAAGGAGTTCCATTTCCGAGCATAGTTGAAGCTCTTGTAATGTGGTTAATATTTGAAATATTAAAAGAATCAGATACAAGAATACCTTTTGTTGTAGGAACGTCTATGTCAATTGTAGGTGCATTAGTACTTGGACAAGCTGCTGTAGAAGCAGGACTCATATCACCTATCATGATTATAATAATAGCCATTTCATCAGTCGCATCTTTTTTATTTAATGATAATGATTTAGTAAATTCTATTAGAGTATGGAAACTTACATTTTTACTTTTTTCAGCATTCGCTGGTTTATATGGTTTTTTCATTGCACTACTTTTATTTTTAACCAAAATTTGTAGTATAAATTCATATGGATTTGATTATGTAAGTGTAGATAGTTTATTAGATTCTAAATTACAAAAAAATTGTATTATTTTAACAAAAAAAGCTAAATTAAATAAAAGAAACCATAATTTAACAAATAATATAGAAAGGAGATAAAAATGAAAAAACTATTATTATCACTTATTACATTGTTAATTATATTTTTAACCTCAGGCTGTTACAATTATAAAGAAATAAATCAAATGGCCATAACCAGTTCAATTGGTATTGATAAAGATGAAACTAAAAACGAATATATAGTTAGTGCTCAAATTATGAATTCTAAAGAAAATGAAGAAAGCGAAGATAGTCAAATAACTGTATATTCTAGAAAAGGAAAAACCATCCATGAAGCTCTTAGAGATTTAACACTAAAATCCCCTAGAAGATTATATGGTAATCATTTAAGTAAAATTGTATTATCAGAAGAAGTAGCAAGTGAAGGTATTCAAAATATATTAGATATATTTAATAGAGTTACAGAAGTTAGAAATGAATTTGTTGTAACAATTGTAAAGGATGATAAAGCAAGTGATGTATTAAAAATATTAACCTCTACAGAAACAATACCAGCAGAATATGTAAAACTTAGTTTGAAATCAGCAGACAATAATAGTGGTCTTACTTATACAACTAAATTAGATGAATTTGTTTCTCTTTATTTAAAAAAAGGTATTGATCCAACTGTTCCTGTATTAAAAATAGATAAAAAATCAAAGAAAGGAAAAACAGTTGATAATATTACAATAACTGACCCAATATCAAAAATAGTAATAGATAGTCTTGCTGTAACAAATGAAGGAAAATTTGAAACATTTTTAAAAAAAGATGAAATTATTGGTTATAACTATTTAAGAAATCAAATACAAAAAATGGTTATCCCAGTAAAATGTGATGATAAAAATTATGCTTCTGTAAGCGTACAGAGTAATAAAACAAAAAGTAAAATAAAAAAAGAAAATAATAAATATACTGTTACATTTTATATAAATGTAAATGCTATTATCACTGAATATAATTGTTCTAAAAAATTAACAAAAACAAAAACTTTAGAAAGTTTAGAAAAAGGATCTGAAAAAAAGATAAAATCCTATATAAAGAAAGCTATTAATAAACAAAAAAATACTAAAGGAAAATTTTTAGGAATAGAAAGACTAATTTATTTAGATTATCCTAAATATAAAAATGAAGACTATAATATCAAATATAATGTTAATGTTAATATAGTCAGAAAAGGTGAAATAAGCAATTCAATAAAAGGAGAAAAATACTAATGAATGAAAAAATTGGACATAAGGGATATGCATGTTTATTATTTTTCTTATCACAAGAATTATTTCTAGGAGTTGGATTTGCAAGAATATTAAACTTAAGTATGCAAGATACATGGTTATCTATTATATTAGCTTTTATAATAGGTTTCATATTTTTATATTTATTTTTAAATATAATGAATTATGAAAAAGATTTAAATTTATTTGAGAAGAATAAAAAAATATTTAATAATAAATTAGGTAATATTATAAATTTTATTTTATTTATATCTGTAACAGTATATTTTATGTTTTCTTTATGGAATTTATCCATATATATTCAAAATAAATTTTTAGATCAAACACCTAAATTTTTAATAACAATATTATTTTTAATACCAGTTATGTATATTGTAAGTAAAGATATTAAAACAATATCTAAAGTATCATTAATCTGTTTTATACTTGCAATTATAGAATTTCTTTTATCAATTTTAGGCCTTTTAAATTTTCTAGATTTTGATAATTTTAAACCCATTTTAAATACTGAATTTAATAATATAATATCAAGTTCATTTATATTCCTATCATATTTTTTAACGCCTATATTTTTACTTCTTACTGTACCAAAAAATAAAATTAATAATTCAAAAAATTTAAATAAAAGTTTTATTATTTTTTATATAATTGCATTTATAGAATTTTTAATTATATTTTCATTTATAATAAGTATATTTGGAATAGATTACGCAAAAATATTTTATTATCCAGAATTTTCTTTATTAAAAAAAATTAATTTTTTTGATTTTATTGAACATGTTGAAAATTTATTATCATCACAATGGTTATTTTCATTATTTATTGGATCTGTTATGAATTTATATTTTATAAAATTTTATTTAGAAAACTTAAAAATAAAAAAAGAGAATATTAAAAAAAGTATATATTATTTAATAATCTTTATATCTTTATTTATAGCGCCAAAAATGTTTTCTAACACTACTATTGAATATAATTTTGTTAAAAATTATTTTATATTTATATATACAATACCTGTTTTAATTTTAATGATAACTTGTTTTATTTTAATAAAAAAGAAGCAAAGATCTAATTAATTTTCTTTGTTTCTTTTATAATGAAACATATACTGAATAACAAGTCCTGAATATTCTCCATACTTTTCCATTGAAAACTTTTTTATTTCATTAACTGTTAAAATATTATATGTATCTTTCATATATTTTTTTACCCATGTATCTATTGGAAAAACATCAAATCTTGAATAAGAAAAAAGTAATATACAAGATGATACTTTCTCACCTATTCCTTTATTGCTCATTAAATAATTAAGCGCATCATTTGAGTTCATATTATCTATATCATCTATTATAAAATCTTTATCATTTATTTTTTTTACCATATCAAATATATATTTATCTCTAAAACCAGTTTTTAAAATTCTATAGTCCTCTTTAGTCACATTCTTTAAGTCAGTAGAACTTGGAAATAAATAATAATCTTTATTATTAAAAATAACTTTTTTACCATATTTTTCTGATATTAAGTTTAGAGAATTTCTAATTTGATTTACTCCATTATTTGAAGATAAAATATAACTTATTATACATTCAAATTTAGGTTGATTAATTATTTTGAATCCTTTACAAAAATCTATAATACTTGAAAGTTCAGTATTATCTTTTATTAATTTTTTATTTAAAGAATCATAATCTCTATCTAGATCTAAGTAATTTTTAATAACACTTTCTAAATTATTTTCGTTATTTGAAGAAACATATAAAACATCTTCCTCTTTTTTAACATTAACTACTCTATCACTTAAAATAATAGTATAAGAGTTATCACTTTCTTTTTCGTATCTAAATATTTGACCACATTCTATTGTCCCTTTTAAATCTATATCTGTATTTTTGATTTTTATCATATTATCCCCTCAAAAATATTTTAACATAATTAGTATAATTTTTAAATTATTACTCATAATAAAATTGAAGGAGAAAGATAATATGTCATGTAAAAATAAAAATAATGAAAATAAAAACAAAGAAAAAAATATAGTTTGTGAAAATTGTGTATGCGTAAAAGATGATAATAACAAAATAAAAGTAGAATGTTCTAATTGTGAAAATTGCGAAGATTTAACTATTATTTGTGAATCATGTGATTGTAATATAGAAGATGATAAAACTAAACTATGCTTAAAAGATTGTGAATGTGATGGTTCTAAAGAATCATGTATACATATTACATGTGATAATTATAAAGAAGATTTAGATTAATTTTAAATCTTTTTATTTAAGATAATGGAACTATTTATATTATGTTTAAAAATCTTTTTTGGTAGATTAGTTGATGTTTCTCTTGGAACACTTGTTACTATATATGTTGTAAAAAATAAAAGAAATCTTGCGACAGTAATTGGATTTATAGATGTTTTTATTTGGTTTGTTGTAGTTAAAGAAGCACTAAATACAAATATAGAAAGTATTTGGATAGCACTTTCATATTCTTTAGGATATGCGGCTGGAACATATGTAGGTAGTAGACTTTCACAATTATTTAATGATGGAAGTGTAAGCATGCAAATAATTACTAAAAATCTAAATAATAGTGTCTTAAAAGTACTTAAAAATTCTAGTTATTCAGCATCAATTATAGAATGTAAGGGAATACATAAAGAAGATAATAACTATATGATTTATTCTCAAATAAATAATAAAAAAGTTAGAGATTTTAAAAAATTAATTTTAAGTGTAGATAAAGATGCTTTTATAACTGTTACAGAAAGTAAAGAAAGTCTAAATGGATATTTTGGAAAATAAAAAAATCGCTTTTTTAGCGACTTTTTTTACATTTTCATACTATTTTCTCTTATATAATCTCCATAATATTCATTACCTATATTTTTATTTATAAATTCATTAGCTTTAAAAGTTTTAGTTAATTCATTCTTACTTCCATGTCTATATGCATTAAACATATTTAATCCGACTAAAAATGTATTTATAGTAGCTATATTTTTTTGATAATAAAAATCAAGTAATTCTCTTTTTTCACTATTTACATAACTATAACTTGTCATATCAAAAAACATAAAATTATTAAAACTGGTATAATTATAGAAAATGTCATCTATTTTAAACCCACTATAACTTAAACATATTATATCTTCCTTTATTTCATTCAAAATATCAACACTTAATTTTTCATTTAAATCATCTATTTCAAGTTTATTTTCAGTATATCCTAATATTTTTAAATTATCATAAATAATATCTACCGGTTTATTAAAATGTTTTAGAGGAAGTGTTTGCAACTTTATAAGTCCTTCATCACTTATCCTTTTAAATGGTGAAGTTCTTTCATTTTCACTCTTAAATATTTTTATAACTTTATCTCCATAATCATATACTATAGATTCTTTTCCTTCACCTATTTTTTTATTTAAATCTAAACTTTTTATATCTAACTTATTCATATTAATACCTCTTTACTTATAGTATAGCAAAAATAATAAAAATATTAAATAAAAAAAGAATCATAAAATTGATTCTTTTAATTACGTATTACTAATTTATTACCTTCTTCATCAATATTAACTTCTTCACCAAATTTAATATTATCATTAATAATTTCACTAGCAAGTAATGTTTCTAGATTTCTAGATACAAATCTTTTTATAGGTCTTGCACCATATTTCTCATCATAAGAATTATTTATAATAAAATCTTTTGCTTTAGTAGTTAATTTTAATGTAATTTTCTTATCATCTAATCTTTTTTCTATATCACTTATTATTTTATCAAGTATTTCATATACTACTTTTTTATCAAGTGATTTAAATATAATTATTTCATCTATACGATTTATAAATTCTGGTTTAAATGTATGCTTTAATTCATTCATTACAAGTTCATCTTTATTTTCCATATTTTCTAAAATAAATTCACTACCCAAATTAGATGTCATAATTATAATTGTATTTTTAAAATCAACTGTTCTACCTTGTGAATCAGTTATTCTACCATCATCTAATATTTGAAGTAATATATTAAATACATCTTTATGTGCTTTTTCTATTTCATCAAATAATACAATACTATATGGATTTCTTCTTACTGCCTCTGTTAATTGTCCACCTTCATCATATCCTACATATCCTGGAGGCGCACCTACTAATCTAGATACTGAATGACTTTCCATATATTCACTCATATCAATTCTAACTATATGTCTTTCATCGTCAAAAAGCTCATATGCAAGTGTTTTAGCAACTTCCGTTTTACCTACACCTGTTGGACCTAAAAATATAAATGAACCAATTGGTCTATTTGGATCTTTAATTCCCGCTCTTGAACGAATTATTGCTTCACTAACAAGTTTTAAAGCTTCATCTTGTCCTTTTACTCTTTTTTTCATATTTTCTTCTAGATGAATAATTTTTTCTCTTTCTCCACCAACTAATTTACTAATAGGTATTTTAGTCCAATTTGAAATTATTTTAGCAATATCTTCTTCATCAACTGTATCTGATAATATTTCTTTTTTTGCAGCACTATTTAATTCTTCTAATTCTTTTTCAAGTTTTGGAAGTGTACCATGTCTTAATTTAGCTGCTGATTCTAAATCATACATATTTTCAGCTTGTTCTAATTTAAAGTTTGCAGAAGCAATTTCTTCTTTTTTATTTTTTATTTTATCATTGATTCTTTTTTCTTCTTCCCAATCACTTCTTAGATTTTTTTCATCTTCTTTTAATTTTAATAAATTATCATTTATTTCTACAACTCTAGATTTACTTATCTCATCTTTTTCTTTTTTTAGAGCTTCTTTCTCTATTTCAAGTCTCATTATCTTTCTTGTTAAAGTATCTAGTTCAGTTGGTACTGAATCCATTTGAACTTTAATAGTTGCACAAGCTTCATCTATTAAATCTATTGCTTTATCAGGAAGAAATCTATCCGTTATATATCTATTTGAAAGTGTTGCTGCTGCAACTAAAGCTCTGTCTTTTATTGAAACACCATGATGAACTTCAAATCTTTCTTTTAATCCACGAAGGATAGTTATTGTATCAAGTACATTAGGTTCTTTAACTATTACTTTTTGGAAACGTCTTTCTAGTGCACCATCTTTTTCTATATATTTTCTATATTCGTTAAGTGTTGTTGCACCTATTACACTAATTTCACCTCTTGCAAGCATAGGCTTTAGCATATTACCAGCGTCCATTGCACCTTCTAAAGCACCAGCACCAACTATCATGTGTATTTCATCTATAAAAAGAATTATTTCACCATTACTTTCTTTTATTTCCTTTAATACAGCTTTTAATCTTTCTTCAAATTCACCTCTATATTTAGCACCTGCTATAAGTGCACCCATATCTAGTTCAAATATTCTTTTATTTTTTAAACTGTTAGGTACATCACCTTTAACAATTCTTTGAGCTAAACCTTCTACTATTGCAGTTTTACCTACTCCTGGTTCACCTATTAAAACAGGGTTATTCTTTGTTTTTCTTGATAATATTCGTGTGATACTTCTAACTTCTTCATCACGTCCTATTACTGGATCTGTTTTTCCATTTTTTACTTCTTCTACAATATCTCTACCATATTTTTGTAGTGGATTTTGTAAACTTTCTTCAAAAGGATTTTGTCCATTCATAAATATCCCCTCCTTATATTTAAAAACATGCTTTTCAAGCACATTATAATTATACCATATTTTTAGCACTTGTCAAGTATGAGTGCTAATTTATTTAGTACTAGTATTATTTTGAAAAAAAATGCATTTTTTATACTATTAATTAAACGCAATTTCAGTATCTATTTCATCATCTACAATAGCAATTATAAGAAATATAACCCCACTTATAAGTATAAGTAATGATCCAATAAAAGATAAATATAATAAATTCTTTTTCTTTTTTGTATCAAATATATTTATATTTTTTAAATCATCATAACTATCTTTTGTAAAATAATAATAAATAACAAGTAAAATACTGAATATTATTATCATTAAATTTTGATACTCTTTCTTACTTTTTTCATCATTATATAATATATATTTTTTTTCTTTACTATTTGCATAATAACTTAATATTATAATACCTATATATATAATCCAAACAATATTTTCTTTTTTTATATCTTCTAATCTATCTAATTTATTATTCATACTAAATAATATGAAAAAAAGAAAAAAAGTAAACATTTTTATAATGTTTACTCTAGATATTCCAATTATTTTTATTTAATCTTAAACTTTTATTATCATTTATTAAATCATTTATTTCATCTACATATTCATCATATAAATCTGTTGTATCTTCTTCTGAAGAACTTTTTCCATTTTTTGAACAATGATAATTTCTATCCTTAAATCCTTCTTTTATTAATTTCATATATAAATCCTCGTCTGCACCATCATGTCCCATATTACAACTTTTAATTTTTTTCAAATATTTAGATACTCTATATGGAACAGTAATCGCCTTTGGCCAATCTTTTAAAATGTTAATATCAAAAGTAACATCAGTAGTATATTGCACTATCAGTTCTTTATCTATAAAACTTATTACATTTTAAACAGTTACTTAATCTATTATATTATTATATTATTATATTATTATATCCTTATTATTTTTACTATTTGAAATTATTTTTTACTAATACATATTCTTTAGAATGTGCATTACTTTGATTATATACACTATTATTTATACTGATTATTTCATTCGCTCTTTCACTAGCTTCCTCTAATTTTTTTTGTAATGAATCTGATATTGGTTTTGATTTTACTCCATATTTTTTCTCTAAATTTTTTTTTGAACTATGACTAGAACTTAATTTTTTTATTTGTTTTGACATTTTAAGAACCTCCTAACGTGAATTATATCATATTTAAATTAAATTTCTCAATAAATTGTTACACTATCAATGACTATTTGTTATAATGATTAACCAAATAATCATATAATATTGGGCAAGTGTTTTATAAATAATGAGGAATATAATGAAGAAAAGAACTTTTATAATAAAAGTCCTTTGTCTTATTGTTATCATTTTATTACTCCTTACCTTATTGGTAATAGCAATAAAAATATGACACTCTGAGTGTCAATATTAATTTTTTTAGAGGCAACATTCACTTGCAGAATCGAATTTTTGTCTTTTTTATTTTATGTATGTTTTTCTTTTTTATTTGAACACTCCTATATATTCAGTCACTTTTCGGTCATCTTCTTTTTCTACAAAAAAACGAACCAAATGGTTCGAATATAACATTAATGGTGCTGAAAGCAGGAATTGAACCCGCAACCTACTGATTACGATTCAGTTGCTCTACCAATTGAGCTATTTCAGCATGGTGCCGGTAAGGAGCAGGTCTAACAACTCATAGGCTAAAAGATGATAGTAAGTAATAAACTTACTAACTAAATACATATTATCACAAACATCGTAATTTTAAAAGTATTCTTTATCATTATCTGAAAAAAATTAATTTATTAAAATATTTTATATTAAAGGATTCAAAAAAAGAGTTATCAATTATATGATTAACTCTAAAATTAGTTTTTTTCTTCTATTTTTTCTGCTTCTTCATCTATCTCGTTTATAATTTCATTCAATTCTTCAAATTCATTTAAATTAGTTTCTTTAATCATTTTATCTAATTCTAAAATCAGTTTATCTTCTTCTTTCATATTTATTTTGATTTTCCCTTTCCATTTAAAGATTCTCTTAATTCTAATATGCTTTCTTTAAGTTTTATATAGTCTTCAGAAGTTGGAACAAATTGTTGTTGATTTATTTCTTGTGTATTAGTTCTATTTATGTATTTTTCTCTATTAATAAATACTATAGGCACATTAAGATAAGCAGCAGCATTAATTTCAGATTGTGTTGGTGGATTATTAAAAGTTAAAACACCAGTAGGATATATAGATTTATTATTTTCAGAATTTCTATAAAATACTAATTCAGTATGACTACCAGAATTTTTTTGAATTAGTTTTTTTATTGGTCTAAAATTTTCTCTTTCATCTAGTTCAATATTTAAACTATTTAAATCACCATCAGAATATAAATCTTCTGATGATTCAGAAATAAGTAGGTTTCCTGAAATGTTATTAAATATTAAACATATATGTTCTTCATCATCTATTTTATTTTGTCTTGCTATTTTTGTTTTTATTTCATCAATTGCAGATAGACAAATGTATTCTTTTCCAACAATTCTTGGTTGTTTGAAATCTCTTAATGTTCCTCCATCACCATAAGCGTTTAAAACATGTATAAGAGAAACATAATCAATACCTTCAAGTTCTATAAAATCAACTTTTCTTCCAGATATATCTTCATCATATAGTTTTTTGTTTTCAGCTGTAAATAACTCTTTAGTTTTTGAATAATTATCTTTTTTTCCATATTCTAGTTGATTAAAATTAATTAATTTTTCACTTATCTCAAATGAATAAATTTCTTTTATTCTTTCAATCATTCTTTCTATTTCAAAATATATATTATCCATACCATTAGAATTTTGTTTATATTTAGCTATTTTAAAAGCAAGAACTCTTAGTTTCTTTAAGTCTTCGATTTTTAGAATTGAATCAACAAAGTTCATATATAAAATATATTTAGATAATTCTTCTTTTATTTGTTCATCTTTAATACTTTGTCTTAATAATTTAAGCTCATTACTGCTAATTCCAATTGTATCTAGAGTTTCATTTCCATAATATTTATATCCTGTTAATAATTTTACTATTTCGTTTTTAATAATAGTTATATTGTAGGAATAACCGGGAAAAGCATCTTCGTCCATATTTTTAATTGCTTCTGCTTTAACTCTATAAATTTTTTCAGAAGCTTGATGCAATTGTTCTAATGATTTTATATTTCTTAATTCATATTCTGAAACATAAAATTCTTCTTCCCATTCTTCATAATCATCTGTAATTTCAAAATAGTCTGGTCTATATTTTAAAATTTCTTTTACAAAATATTTATCTTTTAAATCAATATTACCACTATTAACTATTTCAGTTATTAAAGGAATATAATATTTAAAATTTGATACAACATCTATCATTAACTTTAATTTATCATGTTTATTTGATTTTTCATTACTTATCAAATCAATAAAATCATTAAACAATTTTAAATTTCCAGAATCTATGATTTCATAAAATGATTCAATTTGATCTTCATATGATTTAATTTTATAAATCTCCTCTGGTTCATATAATTCATTTTTATCTACATCATTATAAAGTAAAACAAAATTCCTACATAACATTATAATAAAATTATTATCATATACTTCAAATATTTCTTTTTTTGAAATAAATTCAACAATTTTTTTATAGCCACTATAATTGATTCCATCAATTATTTTATTGTCAATTAAATATTTTAAAAATTCATTATTCTCATTTTTTTCATAAAGTTTAATTAATGTATCATAAGTTAAAATATCATTATCATTAATTTCCATAATTTATCACCATAAATAGTATAACATAAAAATTAATATTTTTTTAATATATAGATTTTAAATAGATTTTTTTTATTCATTTATTTCATTATTTTGCATAAGTTACAATTCAAAATCATCATCTTTTTTTCTTTCTTTTTTAGTGCTAACTTTCTCTTGAACAACAGGTTTCATATGAATTTTATTATAATCCTCATTAGTTAAAATATCATTATCATGCAAATCATCAACTATTTCTTTATAAATATCTTGATTTTTATTACCAAATAATCCACATACTTTATTTCTTAAATAATCAACTAACTTTTTAAATCTTAATCTCCATTGTCTTAATTTATCTTCTAAAGAAAATATTTCTAGTTGTAATTTATTTATCTTTTTTTCTGCCACATCTAATAGTTCATCTTTATTATTTAATTCTTCTTTAAGGTCTTTATTTTCATTACTTAATTCATATATTTTATTTAAATTATTATTTAAATCATTTTTTATATCAATTAACGATACCGAATAATTAGTTAACGATTTTATAGTTTTATTATTAGATTCTATATCTTCAATATATTTAACTATTTTATCTTTATTTTCATTTGATAAAAGTAGATTATTCTTATTTAATGGCTGTTGTTTAAGATTATTTATAATTTCTTTAATATCTTTAGATTCTTCATTTATAACTTCAGTTTTACTATTTACTTTTTGAATCTTCTTTTGTTGTTTATTATAATTTCGTTGAAAAATATCATAATCTTTCATTTGACTAACTCGATAATCTTGATTTCTACCTTGTTCCTTTTCTTTTAATTTCATATCAAGATTATAAACTCTATTAAATTCTTTAATGCAACTTTCTCTTAATTCTTTTTGAATATCCTTTAATGATTCTACATTAAACACATCAGACTTACCAACTTGTCTATTCATACCTGTTTTACAATTTTCTTTTACTGGAACTCCAACTATATGTAAGTGTGGACTTGATTCATCAAAATGAATTGTAGCATTTGCTACTTTAAAAGATGGAACAATCTTTTCTAAATCTACAATTTGATTTTTAAATACATCTACCATTTTATATTTTTCTTCTTTTGACTTATCTTTCCAGTAATGCATATTTCCAAGTTCTATTATTATTTCAACTGCTAAATCGTGTTTATTATCATTTGCTATTTTATTAAAATAGTTATCTATTTTTCTATCATCGCGAGTTTGCTTATTATTGTAATTAATTCTTGATTCTTCAAATAATTCTAAATATAATTTTTTCGTATCATTAACTAGATTATTACTTCCTTTAATTGTATAAATAAGTTCAGGATTATTTTCATATATTCTTAAGTTATGATGATTTACTTTTGATAACTGAATACCATTTTGAATAGCATTATTATTAAAATTTGTAGGTCTTTCTTTAGATATTTGTTTTGCCTTACTTGTTTTATTTTTATCATTACCAACATGGAATGAATAAGATAATTCTTCTATCATATATTCCCCCCTTAAATAGTATCTTGTATAATAAGACAAGATTTATAAAAGATTTATAACTCCCTAGATATCTTGACATTCTATCAAGATATGGGAGCTAAGGACACCTTAGAATCCGTTTTATCTTACTTCAGTAATAACTAAAACTTCGTAATAGTTAAAACTTTCGTAAGATATTAAGCAAATGTTTCTTTGAACATTTGCTTAAGTTCTTTCTTATAATCGATTGCTAGTCCAATAATGAATTTTGCATATTCTTCAGTATAATATTCTTTTACTTTATCTAGATTGATTGTTATAACACCTAATTTTAATTTATTTTGTTTTAATGCTTTTGTATCTTTTAAAAGAATTAGTCTTATTATTTCTTCAGTTTCTTCTGCTCTAAAACAAGCATCATTTTTTTCTCCATCATAATATACTTCATAATAATTTAACTCACAATCAGTATAATTACTCATATAATTTTTTAATTTTTCAAAATATTTTTTTGCTTTATCTGATGTTCTTTCTTCACTATTCATAACTATATGATTTCCTTTATCGTCTGTAAATAAAGCAAGTGATAATGGAGTTTTGCATTCTTTATGATATTTAACTTCATCACTTAAATATGAATTTAATATGTCAATATTTTTAAATACATAATTATCGCCATTTTTTTCTAGTTCAATATTATCTATATAACGAGATATTATCTTTTGTTTTTCTTTTCTTGATAATATAAACCAATTTGTCATTAAGTTTAAATAATTACTTGGATTAGTCATTAAATCTATTTTTTGTTTATCTTCAAATATTATTAAATCATCTACTGTGAATGATAAACTTTCATA
>CAKPEJ010000013.1 GCA_934149325.1 uncultured Bacilli bacterium | reverse complement strand
AAACTAACTATTTCTAGTTAGCATTTATTACTTAAACTCGAAAAGTTCGAGTTTCCTATCAATCTGGAGCAGGTGAGGAGAATCGAACTCCCGTAGTCAGCTTGGAAGGCTGAGGTTCTACCATTAAACTACACCTGCAAAAATTAATTACTATTTAATTATACTTATATTTTAGTTGTTGTCAATACTATTTTTGTAAATTTTGTGTTGATACTTTTATTTTTCCATAAATTTCTTTAAATATACTAACATGTATTTCTTCATCCAATAAAATTCTATTTATAATACTTTTTATGTATTTATCATTAATTTTTTCATAAGCTTCTTTATATTCTTTAATAATGTTTTCTTTATTTTGTATGTCATATAATATTAATTTTTCATCAGTTTTTTCGTAATTTATAAAAGAACTGTTCCAAATTTTAAAACCATTATCTATATTATTCGGAAAAATAAACATTGGTTCAATTCCCAATAGTTTAATAGTTTTTCCAAGTATTTCTAAATGAATCAATTCAACGTCCGATATTTGTTTTAATATATTTTTATATTCATTATCTAAAATAAGAGATTGATAAAAAAAAGTATGAAAAATGGTTTCTTCACTATCTCTTCCAGAATATAGATTAAGTAATATTTTTGCGTATTCAATATTTTTTTCTTCTACTTTAATTTCAGGATACAATAATGAAGATTTAAATTCCATATTATCACCATTATAATAGTATTCTATATTTAGAAAAATATGTTATAATAGTTTTCGAAAAGAGGGAGTACTATGAGATTATTGTTACATATATGTTGTGCACCTTGTAGTGTTATGTGTATTGAAAAGTTAAGAGAAGAAGGGATAGATATTACAGGTTATTGGTATAATCCTAATATTCATCCATATATGGAGTATAAATCTAGATTAGATTGTCTTGTTAAGTATTCTAAAGATATAGATTTAAAAATGGTTTATAACGATAATTATGGATTAAGAGAATTTACAAAGGCTGTTGTATCAAATTTAGATAATAGATGTTCATATTGTTATACTGTAAGATTAAATATGGCTGCGAAATATGCGAAAGAGTATGGATTTGATGCATTTTGTACAACATTATTAATTAGTCCTTATCAAAATCACGAAAAAATTATTGAAATAGGAAATAAATTAGGAGAAAAATATGGGATAAAGTTTTATTACTATGATTTTAGACCATATTTTAGAGAGGGTCAAAATAAAGCAAGAGAATTAGGTTTTTATATGCAAAAGTATTGTGGATGTGTATTTAGTGAAGAAGAAAGATATCAAAAACAAATAGAAAAAAATAAAATTGTTTCATAATTTGACAAAGTAAATATATAAATGGTAATATATGGCATGTTTTAGGGGGAAAATATTATGAAAAATGAAAATGTAGAGTTAGTAGAGGTAACTCATATACCAGTATTTGAAAATAAAAATGAAATGAATAAAAAGAATGTTAAAAGTAAAAAAAGAGAAATTATAGATTGTTTAAAAACTTTTAAAGAAGAATTTGGTATAGCTTTAGATGAACTTATAGAAGGAAAAATTAATGAAAATGATGAGACTGTTATAAAAAAATAACAGTCTTTTTTATTTTTTTTAAAATTTTTAGGGGGTTTTTTACTCTTTATCGCGAATATAATAAGTGGAGGGTAAGATATGAAGAAAAAAATTTTAGTTGTATTATTTGTAGTATTTTTATCTCTTTTTAAAATAAATTCTGTTTATGCAGCAGAAAATGATAGTATTTTAAATAGAGAGTTTATTCCAAATGTATGGTCATTTCACTATAGAAATGGAAAAGTATGGACTTATGGTCAATTAAATATAAAGCATATTAATGGAAAAATAGGTTATTGCATAGAACCAGAGTCAGCAGTAAATTCAAATGTATATAATTCATCAACTGATTGGAGTATTTCAAAATATTCTGAATATGTAAAGAAAAGAATGGAATTATATGCATATTATGGATATCAGTTTGAAGGTCATCAAACAATAAGATATTATATGGCAACACAGGAACTTATATGGTCCTTTAGTGATGATGAAAAAATAATATGGACAACAGAAGATCATAGTGATAGTCAGAAAATAAATGTACAAGCTGAAAAAAATGAAATAGTAAGACTTGCGAATAAACATAATTTAATACCTTCATTTTCAAATTTAAGTTATAAGTATAATGTTGGAGATAAGGTAAATTTAGAAGATACGAATTATGCTTTAAATGGCTATGACATAAAAACTGATATTAATTATAATGTTAGAGATTATATACTTAGTTTTACTGTTCCTAAAAGAAATAGAGTGGACATGCTTCTAGTTCCAAAAGGTAGAAGTTATGATCAAACAATTGTGTATTCTTGTAATTTTAGATCTCAAAGAATCGCAACTTTTGGTGTTCCGGATAATCCCAAATCAAATTTATCTTTAACAATTATTCCTGATAAGATAAAGGTTAAAGTAAATAAAAAAGATTCAGAAACAAAGAATTTAATAACAGATGCTGGAAACATTATTAAAATAAAAAATCTTGATAAAAATGAGTATGTAAAGTTAAATGATAGTGAAGAAATTCCTGTAGGAACAGATGGAACAGTTAGTATATACCTAGAAGACGGTAATTATGAAATAGAAGAGGTTCACGCATCAAATGGATATAGTATTAATAAAGAAAAAGTTAAATTTAAAGTTGATAAAAATTTAGAACTTGATAACGATACTTATAATGTAGATTTTTATAATAATAAAGTATATGGAAAAATAAAAATAAAGAAAGTAAATGAATTAAATGAAAATTTAGAAGGATGTAAATTTGAAATATATGACAAAGATATGAAACTTGTTGATACTTTAGTTACAACAAAAAATGAATATGATGAGTCAGTAAAATTAGAACTTGGAGAATATTATGTAAAAGAAGTTGAAACTTTAAATGGATATATTCTAGATAATAAAGTTTATAAGGTAAATTTAGATTATGAAAATGATGAAAAAGAAATTGTATTTAAAACTTTAAATTTAACAAATAAAAAAATAAGGTGTGATTTATTAGTAGTAACATCATATGAAGATAATAAACCACTTAGTGGAGTTACAGTTAATATATATGATTCTAGTAAAAAAATAGTATATACAAAAACAACTGATGAAAATGGTGAAATTAAAATAGATGACATAACATATGGTGATTATTATTTAAAACAAGTAAGTGTTCCAAATGGATATGAATTAAATGATGAAACAATATCTTTTATAGTAAATGATGATAATTGTTTATCAAAAATATCTATGAAAAATAATAAAGTTAATATGCCAAAAACTACAACAAAGAATATAGACATTATAAGTTTAATTATTTTATTTATTAATGTAGGAATTATTAAATTTGTTAAAAAAGTTAATTAAGTTTTTTAGTATATTAACAATTTTATTAATTGTAAGTAGTCAGAAGATTAATGAAATTAAATATGAGATAAAAGTAAATAATATTATAAATAAAAAAGAAGAAGATTATATTTCAATTAATAATTATAAACTTCTTATAAAAAGTGGTGATGAAAAAGAAGTATTAGATAATAATTTTGTTTATATGCTTCCAAATAGTGATGAAAATAATATTTTTTTAGCAGGACATAATAACAAAATTGTATTTAACCGAATATATAATCTCAAAGAAAATGATAATATTTATTTAAATATTAATGGTAATTTACAAAAGTATACCGTCACTGAAAGGGGGTGTATTAGAGTAAATGATACTAAGATATTTCTTAAGAATGATACTAAGATGGTTCATTTAATAACTTGTACTAATAATAATCAAAAAAGATATGTTGTAAAATGTGAAAAAAAATAAAATTGTAACAAATTTTATTTTTTTTACATGATTTTAGTGATTGCGATTATTGTAAATAATAATGGACTCAAATACTTTACATAATTAATGTTTGAAATATTTGTTTTAAGAGAAAGAATATTTCCAAGTAATATTAATATTCCATGTGAAACACCAAAATATATAGGTGTAATAAATGGATTATGATTTTGTAGTGCAAGAGAAAAAGCACTTATTGAAGAGTCTATTCCTATTGTTAGACCAACAATTATACTATTTGTAAGATTAATATTATTGTAATTGAAATCTTCATTTTTATTATCTTTTTTTATTTGTATAAATGAAGAAATAGCAAGAAAAATAAATAAGGTAAATCCTATATAATTACCAATATCACTAGTAATAAGATTACTAACATAATTTCCAAAAAGCATAATAGGAATAGCCATTAGAACTGGAATTATACTTATTATAAATAATTTATTTAATGTTATTTTTGTTTTTTTTATTCCAACAGCAAAGCCTGAAAAAAATCCATCTATACTTACAGTAATAGCAGTTATAACTGCTTCTATAAACATATTTTATACCTCATAATATATTACTCTTAAAAAAATATGTTGTATAGGCAATCACATAATTTCACATAATTAATTTATTATTTTTACACATTGTTATTTTATGATTAGTGTGTAAGGAGAAGATGAGATGTTTAAAAGAGCATGGTTAAGTGTAAAAAGAAAGAAAACAAAATCTATAATTTTATTTTTATTCTTATTTATAATTTCAAATTTAGTTTTATCAGCAATTTCAATAAAAAATGCGACTACTGAATCTATGAATCTTGCTAAAAAGTCACTTGGTGGAGAAGTTTCTTTATCAATGAATATGGAAAAGTTAAGAAACAATTTCATGGATAATAAAGAAGAACCATCTATTGATGATAAAAAAGAAAATATGGAAAAAATGCATGATAAGATGGATGAGAGTAATATAACAAAATCAGATGTAGATAAATTAAAAAATATAAAATATGTTAAAGATATTAAGTATACATTTAGTGTTGATGGTGAAGAAAGTTCTTTTAAGTTATATAGTAATTCTACTGAAGAAGATGGTGAAAATAAAGATTTTCCAAAAAGAGATAATATGAATAATTCACTTCAAATAGAGGCAATAAATACTTTTAAATTACAAGATGATTATGTTAATAAGACTATTGAGCTTACAGAAGGTGAAGCATTTGATGAAGATGATAACGATACTGTAATAATTTCATATGAACTTGCTAATTCAAATAATCTTTCTATTAATGATAAAATAAAAGTAAAAGATTCAAATGAAAATGAACATGAATTAACTATAATTGGAATATATCAAAATACTGATTCAAGAGGATTTAATAATTATAATAAGATTTATATAAATACTTCAACTGGCGAAAAATTTTTATCAGAAGATGATTATAATAATGGAAATTACAAAGTATCATCAGCAATATTTTATTTAGATAATCCAGAAAATTCAGATAAATTTATAAGTAAAGCTAAAAAATTAATAACAGACTTAGATGATAGATACTTAAAACTTGATATTGACAAAGAAAGTTATGAACAAATGGTGTCATCACTAGAAGGAGTTTCAAAATTTTCAAATACTATTTTAATAGTTGTTGTATTAGCATCAATAGTTGTTATAAGTTTAATGGTTATAAATTCATTAAAAGATAGAAATTATGAAATAGGTGTATTATTATCACTTGGTGAAAAGAAAAAGAAAATAGTAGGTCAATTTATAATAGAACTCATTCTTATAGCGACAATTGCGTTTGTTTTATCAATAGGATCATCTAGTTTAATTAGTCAAAAATTAGCAGATACGGTTTTAGAAAGTCAAAATAAAGTAGAAAATAAAATGAATGATTCTAGACAAGGTGGAAGAGGTAATGATTTTAGTCCATTTAATATGAATAAAGGAAAAAGTAATGTAAAAGTAATTGATGAAATAGATGTTAATGTAAATAAAGAAGATATAGGATTATTATTTATAGTCGGATATGGAATTATATTTATTTCAATGATTGTGCCATCTATAAAAATAATTAATAGTGATCCTAAAGATATATTATCAAGAAGGGAGTAGTATATGGATAAAATAAAAGTAGAAAATGTATCACATTATTATCAAGATGGAATGAAGATGAAAAAAGTTCTAAATGATATTTCATGTGAATTTGAAAGTGGTAAATTTTATGCAATACTTGGAGAAAGTGGTAGTGGTAAAACAACACTTTTATCACTTCTCTCAGGTCTTGATACTGTAATTGAAGGAAATATATATTTCAATGATAAAACAATAAAAGAAATAGGCTATAACAATTATAGATTAAATAATGTAAATATTATTTTTCAATCATATAATTTAATTCCTTATATGACAGCAGTAGAAAATGTTATAACCTCAATGGATATTATGAAGTTAAAAATAGATGATAAAAGAAAGGAAGCATTAAGACTCCTTAATGAGTTAAATATTGACAACTTATCAGCAGACAGATCAGTTTTAAAGTTATCTGGAGGTGAGCAACAAAGAGTTGCCATCGCAAGAAGTTTAGTAGGTGATGTACCATTTATAATGGCTGATGAACCAACCGGTAACTTAGATGAAGAAACAGAAGAAAAAATAATAGAAATTTTCAAAAAGCTTGTAAAGAGCGGAAAAGGTGTAATAGTTGTTACACATTCTAAAAAAGTCGCTGAAAGTACTGATGTAGTATACCGTATTAAAGGAGGTGATATAATAAGAAAATAATTTTAGAAAATATGATATAATAAGTATAAGCGTGGTGATAATATGTATAAAATTGTTTTAGTAGAAGATGAATTATCTTTAAATAATTTACTTAAAAATTATTTAGAAAAAGAAGGATATAATGTAGTAACTTTTACTAAAGGACAAGACGCGCTTGATTACATAGAAAAGTATAATGATATTAATGTATGGATACTCGATATAATGCTAGAAGATGATATAACAGGTTATGATATTATAAAAGAAATTAGAAGCAAAAATGAAGAAGTCCCTATAATTTTCAGTTCTGCTAGAGATCAATCTGTTGATAAAATAATGGGTTTAGAACTTGGAGGCGATGATTATATTGCTAAACCATATTCTCCTAAAGAATTAATACTTCGAGTAAAGAACATACTTAAAAGAGTTTATAGCAATGATTTTAATAAGATTCAATATAATGATTATGTAATAGATTCTGAAAAAAGAACTGTTGATTATGAAGGTAACAATATTGAACTTACTACCCTTGAGTTTGATTTGTTACTATTCTTCCTAAATAATAAAGGAAAATCTTTAAATAGAGAAACGATTCTTTCAAATGTTTGGGGAGATGATTACTTTGGAAATGATAGAGTTGTAGATGATTCAATTAGAAGGCTTAGAAAGAAAATGAACAATATTAATTTAAATACTGTTTATGGATTTGGATATAGATTAGTATGAAAAATGTTAAATTAAATTTATCTAAGCAACTAATTATAATAACATCATTGTCATTTATGATAATGATAATATCTTTAATAATAGTATTACCACAATCACTAGAACCATTTTTCGAAGAAACCGTTTATAGTTATCTTGATCAACCACTTGAAATGTTTGATGCAGGACATAATCCTAACAGAAAATTTAAAAATATTGCATATATTCAATATAATGATTCTGAAGTATATATATCAAGTAATTATAAAGATATATTAAAAGTTGATGACTATGAAGTATTATTAAATCATATTGATGAAAATCATGGTAAGTTTACATATAAAGGTAGAACATATTATTATTCTGTAACAAATAAAGGATATAATAAAAAAATCGCAATTACTACAGATAGTTATATAAAAATTTTAAGAAATAGTATGCTTGTAATAGCAATACCTGTTGTTGTAATAACATTCTTAATTATTTTAATACTACTATTACTATGGTCTAATATGCTTGTAGTCAAAATAGAAAAATTAAAACTGAAAATTGATAATATGACAGACCCTAACTTTTCAGTTGTAAAAAATAAATTAGAAATAGATGACGAGTTAAAACTTTTAGATGATACTATTGATAGAATGAAAGAATTAATTTTATCAAATGAAAAATATAGAAGAGAAATGTATCAAAATATATCACATGATTTTAAAACACCAATAATGGTTGTTAAATCATATTCAGAAGCATATCATGATGGAATAGAAAGTGCTGATACAGTAATAAATGTAAGTGAAGAACAAATGAAAAAATTAGAAAATAAAGTAAAAACCCTATTAGAATTTAATAAAATTACATATTTACAAAACTCCTATAAAAACGATAAAAAATTAGAAGTTCTTCAAATAATAAATAGCTGTGTTTCAAAATATAAAAAAATAAATAAAAATCTTTCTATAATTGTTAAGTGTGATAAGAAAAAAGTATTATTTAATGGTACAGAAGATATTTGGGAATCAATAACAAATAATTTATTAAGTAATGCGATTAGATATGCAAATAAAGAGATTATAATTACAATAAAAGAAGATAAAATAATTTTCTTTAATGATGGTGAAAATATAGAAGAGGATATATTAAAAGATATATTCTTACCATATAAGAAAGGTGTAAAAGGTGAAAACGGATTAGGTCTTTCCATTGTAAAAGGAAATTGTGAACTTTTAAAATATAAAATTGTTGCTAAAAATAAGAAAAACGGTGTTGAATTTATAATTTCAAAATAGAACCTGAAAAAAGGTTCTTTTTTTTTCTAAAAAAATGATATAATGTATAAAAAGGAGTGAAAAAAATGGAAAAAGAAACAGAAATAAAAAAAGATAGAAAGGTAATATCTATAATAGGAATTATTCTTAGTTTTATTGTACCAATTGTAGGTTTTATATTATCTTTAATATCTTTATTAAAAGGTAGTAAAATGGAAAAAGAAACAGGAGAAAAAAACAAGTATTTTATAATTAATGTTATTGGATTAGTTGCATCAGTAATAATGTTTTTTGTTCAAATAGTAATTATTTTATTTGTAGTTATATTGGTAATAGGATTATCACCAAGATCTATAACTGGAAATTATGAATGTAGTGGGTCTTTATATTCATCATTGTCAACTGTAGAAATGAGATTAGGTAATGATAAGACATTTGTATGGGGAAAATATGGTAGTGTTAGTGATAATAAATTATCAGGAAAATACAGAATTAATAGTATGAATTCTACAAATGGAAATACAACATATACACTAAAAATAAAAATAAATGATTATATTGTTGATGGTGAAAGTAAGAGTTTTTTAAATGATGAAATAAATGCAAATATTTATACAAGTAAAAATAATAAAAATTATTTAAGAATGTATCTTCCTTTAACAAGAAAAATGTATTATTGTACAAGGAAAAATTAATGTTTAAAATAGGAAATGTAGAGATAGAAAATAATGTTTGTTTAGCTCCTATGGCAGGAATATGTAATAGTGCTTTTAGAAGAATAGCAAGACAAATGGGAGCAGGGTTAATATTTGCAGAAATGGTTAGTGATAAAGCATTATGTTATGATAGTAAAAAAACTTTAGATATGCTTTATATGACTGAAGAAGAAAGACCCATTGCACAACAAATTTTTGGTAGTGATAAAGAAAGCTTTGAAAAAGCTGCAAAAATAGTATATGAAAAAATGCATCCTGATATTATAGATATTAATATGGGATGTCCTGTTCCAAAAGTTGCAATAAAGTCACAAGCAGGATCAGCACTTTTAAAAAATCCTGAAAAAATAAAGGAAATAGTTAAAGCAGTTGTAAATAGTGTACCATGTCCTGTTACTGTAAAAATAAGAAGTGGATGGGATAGTAAAAGTATTAATGCAGTAGAGGTTGCAAAGATTTGTGAAGAAGCAGGAGCAAGTGCAATAACAGTTCATCCAAGAACAAGAGCTCAAGGTTATGAAGGAAAAGCTGATTGGAGTATTATTAAAAAAGTTAAAGAAAGTGTTAGTATACCTGTTATAGGAAATGGCGATATTAAAAATGTTGATGATGCAATAAAAATGAAGATGGAAACAAATTGTGATGCAGTAATGATTGGAAGGGCATCTTTAGGTAATCCATATATATTTAAAGAGGTAAGTGAATATTTTAAAACTGGTAAAAAAATAAAACCTCAAACTAATCTTGAAAAACTTGAAATGTGTAAAAAACATTTTAAATATTTATTAGAATTTAAAAACGAAAAGGTTGCAATTTTAGAGATGAGAACTCATGCTGCATGGTATATAAAAGGTATGCCATATAGTGCAGAAATTAAAAATAAAATATTTAAATGTGAAACAAAAGAAGAATTATTAAATATTTTAGATGAATATATGAAAATATAGTGCAAAAATCCCAAAAAATAACAATAAAAAGGTTCATTTTATTGTTTTTTTATGGTAAAATTTAAGTAGGATTCGAGGTGAGAAAGTGAAAGAATTAACAGAACAAGAAGTTGTTAGAAGAGAAAAGGTTGATGAGATTAGAAAAGTTTGTAATCCTTATCCTGAAAGATATGAAGTTACTCATACTTTAAAAGAAGCATCTAACTTAGAAGATGGAACACAAAATGTAAGTGTTGCAGGTAGAATTGTATTCATGAGAAAGATGGGTAAAATGAGTTTCATAAAAGTGAGAGATATAGAAAGTGATTTACAAATTTCTATAAAAGTTGATCTTGTTGGTGAAGAAAAATATCAATTTTTTAAATCTAATTTTGACGTTGGTGATTTTATTGGTGCAACAGGTGAGATATTTACAACTCATACTGGTGAAAAAACATTAAGAGCATCTAGTTTTGAATTTCTAGGTAAAGCATTAAAACCACTACCTGAAAAATTTCATGGCTTAACAGATAAAGAGTTATGTTATAGAAACAGATATGTAGATATGATAATGAATGAAGATACTAGAAAGAATTTCTTAATAAGAATGAATTTTATAAAAGAATTAAGAAAATTTTTAGATGAAAAAGGATATTATGAAGTTGAAACACCAATTTTAAATAATAAACCAAGTGGTGCGGTAGCAAAACCATTTATGGCTCATCATAATGCTCTTGATATGGATGTGTATTTGAGAATAGCTCCAGAAACTTATATGAAGAGATCTATAATTGCTGGTATACCAAAAGTATATGAAATAGCAAGATGTTTTAGAAATGAAGGTATGGATGCAACACATTTACAAGATTTTACTATGATAGAGGCTTATCAAGCATATTATAATTATGAAGACAATATGAAGTTTATAAGAGAATTACTTCAAACAGTAATTGGAAATGTATTTGGTACACTAAATATTCAAATTGGAGATAAGATGGTTGATTTATCTGGTGAATGGGGAAGAGTGTCATTTAGAGATTTAATTATGAAATATTCTAATATTGATATTAATGAATATAATACTAAGGAAAAACTATTAAGTAAAATAAAGGAAGATAAGATTGAACTTGATAGTGAAACACCTATTGAAAATCTAGGATACGGAAATCTTGTTGATTATTTATATAAAAAAGTAGCAAGACCACATATGCTTGGACCGGTTTATTTAACAGAACATCCAATGAGTTTATCACCACTTGCAAGAGCAAATGATGATAATAAAGAAATAACTGATAGATTCCAACTTGTAATTAATGGAGTTGAAATTGTTAATGGTTATTCAGAACTTGTTGATCCAGTAGAACAAGAAAATAGACTTCATGAACAAGCAATTAATAAAGCTAATGGTGATGAAGAAGCAATGGATATGGATTATGATTACATATCTGCTATGGAATATGGTATGCCACCAATATCTGGTTGGGGTATGGGAATTGACCGTATGATACAACTTCTTACAAATAGTGATAACATAAGAGATGTAGTTATGTATCCGCTTATGAGACCACAAGATAAAAGTGAAAATTAGGAGGAAATATGAAAAAATATAATGTATTCAAAGTTATGGGTATTGTTATTCTTTTAACAATGCTAGTTAGTTATTTTGTTCCTCAAACAACAGTTAGTTATGGGGAAGTAAAACAAGGTGCATTAAATCCAGTTGGATTTATTGATACATTTTCAAATTCAATAACAGCATTAAATGTATTTGTTGCACCATTTATATTTATTCTTGTTGTAGGAGTATTTTATAAGATACTTAAGAAAACAGAAAAATATGATGAAATAGTTAATAATTTTGCTGTTAAATTTGATAATAACAAAGGATTATTTGCAGTAATTAGTATCTTATTCTTTGGTATTATTTCAGCAGTAATTGGAGATATGCTTCCAATGCTTATGTTTGTTCCTTTCTTTATGGCAGTAGCTATAAAATTAGGATATAGTAAATTATCTTCTGTAGCATCTACAGTAGGTGCTATTATAGTAGGTAGTGCAGGATCATTATATACTAATATAATGAATCAAATTTTATATACAACAGTTCAAACAAACTTAGTTTATAAAGTAATAATTTCATTAGTAGGTTTAGTAAGTTTAATCGCTTTCGTATTAATATTTAATAAACCAGCTAAAACAGAAGCAAAATTAGAAAAAGTAGCTTCAAAAAAACAATTACCAATAGTTATTTCAATGATTTTAATATTTGTATTAGTAGTACTTGGAATGACTCCATGGTCAACATATTTTAAATTTACTGGATTTGAAGATTTATTCAAATCAATAACTGATTTTAAATTATTTGATGTATCACTATATAATGCATTTATTGGTTCATCAGTAGCAGCATGGGGTACATGGCAATTATATGATGTTGCAGTATTACTTGCAGTTGTTGGATTAATATTAGTAATAGTATACAGAATTAAATTTAATGAATTTTTAGAATTAGCTGCAAGTGCAGTAAAAAGAGCATTACCATATGCATTAATAATTGTTATTGCTAATATTGCTTTAGTAAATGTTTATTCTTCAGGATGGTTTTATACAGTAATAAAAGCATTATCTGGAAGCAAATTTAATATGTTCTTAGGATCAATAATTTCAGCATTATCTGCAATTGTTTATCCAGATTATTCATATGGTGTTCAATTTACAGTAGCAACTATTACATATGTAATAAGTAATAATACTTTCTATAGTTTATTACAAATTGTATATCAAGCAATTTATTCAACATTCTTATTAGTATCTCCAACAAGTATATTAATTTTATTAGGTTTATATCATTTAAATATATCATTTAAAGATTGGATCAAATATATTTGGAAATATTTCTTAATATTATTAGCTACAAACTTAATTATCTTAAGTATAGTTGCTTATGGATTTAGTGTTTCAGTAATATTTGCTTTAATTGTTTTATTAGTAATTATAGCTATATTAGTTGTAAGAAGAATCAATAATGTAAAAAATGAAATGATTGAATCTAAAAAAGTTGTTAAGGAAGAAACTAAAAAAGAAGAAAAAGTAGAAGAGAAGAAAGAAGTAAAAAAAGAAACTGCTAAGAAAGCAGAATCTAAAAAAACTACTACTAAAAAGAAAACTACTCAAAAGAAAAAATAATCAAACGATTATTTTTTTTTGCTATATTTTACATATTTAACAAAATATTCATCTAGTGTTAAATCTTCTTGTTTTATTATTTTTGCTGCTTTTTTACCAACATATCTTATATGCCATGATTCAGCATCAAATCCTGTTATATCCTTACTTTCTTTTGTATATCTGATTATATATCCATATTTATATGCATTTCTTTTAATCCATTTATATTCATCACTATCTTCTTTTATAGTCCATGTATTAGCAAGATCAACGGATAATCCTGTTTGATGTTCAGAAAATCCTGGACGGGCTGCAAATGTATCTGTTTTTTCTCTACCATAAACACTCATATATCCATTATATATATATTCTTGATAAGAATATGTTCTAAATGCAGATTCTGCATAAAAATTAATATCTACTTTTCTTGCAGCATCAACCATTTTTTTAAACATTTCATAGGCTTCTTTTCTTAATTTCTTTTGATTATCTCTATTATTAGCATAATCATCATCCATATTAACTAAATCATCAGGTTCATAATCTTCTGATAAATATCTATGTTTATTAACTAAACATGTAACAGAATTTGGATTCTTTTCTTCAACAGCATTTTCATAAAGATCTGTATCTAGATCAAGTTCAACTCTTGTAACTACATCATCTAAACTAAGTTTTTTATTTTTGTTTTGAAATTTAACATATCTATCATATTTTTTATAATCAAATAAATCTAATGTTATATATTTTTCAAAATCTTTACTATATTTTTCACTTAAAAGTTCAGTTATTTCTTTATTTGATAAATTTTCCAAAACGTAATTTATTGTATTTTTATTGTAACCCTTACTATCAAGTTTTAATATATAATCTGCGGTTTTATCATTAGTTTTATTTTCTTTTTTTAGTTTGTTTAATAAAATTTTTGCTTCATCTTTATTATAGTTAATATCAAATAAAGCATCAATTATATCTGAATACTTCATATTTGGAATATAAAACGTTAAATTTAATATTTTAACTCTGTTAATTATAATTATAGGTATTAAAACAATTAAAACTAAAATTATTTTTGCCATCTTCCTTCGAAGAGCATAATTAGGCTTTTTCTTTTTACTCATACTACTTAATCCTTCCTTATTATCAACATTATAGCACATTTTTAAAATTAATACATAAACTATTATTCTTTTTCATAACTTTTAGTAGAGGTGTAATATGAAAAAATTTATATTAATTATTTTATTAGCATTTATTTTTATACCAAATGTAAATGCTGAAGTAAAACTTGCGGAATCTGCAAAAAGTTCAATTCTTATAGAAGCCACAACTGGTGAAATAATTTATGAATCTAAAAAAGATGAAAAGTTTGCGCCAGCTTCTATGACAAAAATAATGAGTTTAATTATAATAATGGAAGAAATAGAAAAAGGAAATTTAAAATGGAATGAAGAAATTACAGTAAGTAAAAATGCATCTTCTATGGGAGGTAGTCAAATATACCTTGAAGAAGGTGAAAAGATGAGTGTAAAAGATTTAGTAAAAGGAATATGTATGGCATCTGCGAATGACGCAGTAGTTGCGCTAGCTGAAAGAATATCAGGTAGTGAAGAAGCATTTGTATTCAGAATGAATGAAAATGTAAAAAAATTAGGACTTAAAAATACTAATTTCAAAAATGCAACTGGTCTTGATGTTGCTAATCACTATAGTTCAGCATATGATATGTCTATGATGGCAAGAGAGCTTGTTAAACATAAAAAAATATTAGATTTTTCAGGAATATATGAAGATTATTTAAGACAAGATACTGATAAAAAATTTTGGCTTGTAAATACAAATAGATTAATTAAAACATATGATGGTATGGATGGATTAAAAACAGGTTATACAAAAGAAGCAGGATACTGTTTAACTGCAACAGCTAAAAGAGGCGATATGAGACTTATTGGAGTAGTAATGGGAGAAGAAACAAGTTCAATTAGAAATGAAGAAATGACAAAATTACTTGATTATGGTTTTAATTTATATAATGTTTCAAGTCTTGTAACAAATAAAACAAAACTTGGAAAATATGAAAATTCTAAAATGAAATTATCTAATGTAAATATAGTTCCATCTTCATCTGTTAATGTTTTAAATAAAAAGGGTGATCCAAAAAGAAAAGTTAGTTATAAAGTAAAAGTAACAAGAGAAAAACTTCCAATAAAAAAAGGTGAAAAAATAGGAAAGATGTATGTATATGAAAATGGAAAAAAACTATATAATATAGATATTACTGTGGATAAAGATGTAAAAAAGGCTAATATTTTAGATTTATATATAAAATCTTTAGGTGAATTATTTACATCAAAATATATAATGTAAAAATAAAAAAACTTCGTTTGAAGTTTTTTATTTTTCACAAGTTGCACCCATTGATGTATATATATTTTTTACGCCTTCTTTTGTAAGCTTATTATTTTTATTAGCATATGATTTTAATGCAGTATTTTCTTTAATGAATTTATTCATATCCATTTTAGTATAATCAATAGTTACATTTGAAGTTACTTTATTATCATCTCTTTTTACATCATATTTATAACCACCATATGATTTACTAGCTTTTTTGTATGTTGAATTTAAAGTACTTTCTAAAGTATCTAATACATCTTTATTTTCAGATGTTGCTTCTTCTTTTGTAACAACTTTAGTAACTATATTGTTTTTTGAATAAATATTATAAGTTGCTTTAATGCTATATACACTTGATGAATTATTATTTAATTCACATTTAGTAACAGTTTCTTTACCAGAAGTACAACCAGTTAAGAAAAGAGATGTTACCATCATAAACCCTATTAAAACTTTCTTTTTCATAATGACTCCTTTCTAAAAAAATTATATCATATTTTTAAAAAAATATACTATTTTTGTAATCTTTTGTCGTTTCTATTTAAAAAAGTCTTTTCTAGTGATTTAATAAATACGTAAAAAGGGAGATGAAAGTATGCTAGATGTGAATGTTGAATTTAGTAAAGGAGTATTATTTATAAGATTATCAGGTAATATAAATAGTGTTAATTCTATTAATATTAAATCAAATATTACTAACATAATAAAAGAAGGTGGAATTAAGTATTTGGTATTTAATATTGATAATTTAAAAATAAAAGAAAAAATAGATTTATTTGAAAAATGTAATGAACTTATAAAAATCAACAATGGAAAAATGATTATATGTGGCATAAATGATAATTTTAATATTGTAAATGATATGCATATATTAGATTATTGTGAAAATGCTACTGATGAATTATCAGCTTTAAGAATGATAAGAGCATGATTAAAGTAGATAATGAATTTTTAGAATTAAATAAAAATTTAGTTTTTTCCATTGTTAACAAGTATGCGAGTAATTATAATAAAGAAGATTTATATCAAGTAGGAATGATGGCAGTTATAAGAGCTAGTGAAATGTATGATAATGAAAGAAATGTTAAATTTTCTACATTTGCGTACAAATATATTTTAGGTGAAATATTAAAATATATTAGAGAAGATAAAGGAGTAAAACTAAGTAGAGATATTATAAAATTATATAAAAAAATAATTAGTTTAAAAAATCAAATGTATTTAACATGTGGAAGATATATTACAGATGAAGAAATAAGTGAATTATTAAATGTAAGTGTTAGTAAAATAAACGAAGTAATGAAATTATGTAGTGGTGTTGAAAGCTTAGATAGTGTTATTAGTAGTGATGATAAAGATTTAACTCTTATGGATACAATTAAAGATGAAAATAATTTATCAAAAGAAGATCTAATAAGTTTAAAAGATGCATTACGTAATTTAAATAAAGAAGATCAAATGTTAATATATCAAAGATATTATGAAGGAAAATCACAAACAGAAATTGCAAAAGAAAAAAATATTAGTCAAGTAAAAGTTTATAGATTAGAAAGAAAAATTTTAGATGATTTATCAGATAAACTATGTGCATAAGTTTATCTTTTTTTGAATAAAATAAATTTTTTAGTCAATAATACAAATGGTGATAAAATGACAAAGGAAGAATATAAAAAATTAACAGAACAATATTCTCCGAAGGAAAACAAATTAAAAAAGGCAGTAATTGCCTTTGTAATTGGTGGACTTGTAGGCGTTATTGGACAATTTTTAGTAGAATTATATATGAAAATAGGTAATTTAAGTTATAATTCAGCAACAAGTTATATGATGGTTACACTTATATTTTTAGCATGTTTATTTACAGCAATAGGTTTTTTCGATACTTGGGTTATGAAAGCAGGAGCAGGTTTGTTTGTTCCAATAACAGGATTTGCGCATGCAACTACAAGTAGTGCGATTGATTATAAACATGAAGGATTAGTATTTGGAATAGGATCAAATATATTTAAATTATCTGGAAGTGTAATTTTATATGGTGTAGTATCTGCATACGTTTTTGGTATAATTAGATATTTATTTTTTGGAGGATAGGAATTATGACAATAAAATTTAAGAATGTATATGTAAATGATGTAAGTACAGTAGCTGGACCATATGTTATAGAAGGTCCATTAAGTGGAAAATTTGATAAGGAATTTTATGATTTCTATGATGGTGAAAAAACATTTGAATTATGTGAAATGAAAGAGTTAAAGGAATCTATTGATATATTATTAAGTAAAACAGGCAAGAATCCAACTGATATAAATTGTATGCTTTCATCTGATTTAATGAACCAAGTTACAGTATCAAACTATGTAGCATCTAAATTAGATATTTCATATTTGGGTCTTTATAATGCTTGTGCTTCTATGTGTGAAAGTATACTTATTGCAAGTACATTTATTGATTCAAATAAATTTAAAAATGCAATATGCACAACATCATCACACAATATGACTGCTGAAAGACAATTTAGAAATCCTGTTGAATATGGTGCACCAAAACCTAAAACAACTACATTTACAGTAACAGGAGCAACATCTATATTATTACAAGGAGAAAAAACAAATATAAGGGTAGAGTCAGCAACTATAGGTAATGTAATAGATATGGGTGTAAAAGATATAACTGATATGGGAAGTGCAATGACTCCAAGTGCTGCTTTTACATTAAATAAACATTTAAAAGATACAAATAGAAGTATGGATTACTATGATAAAATTTTAACAGGTGATCTTGGTGTTTATGGAAAAGATTTATTTAAAGCTTATTGTAAGAAAGAATACAATCTTGATATTTTAGATAATTATGATGATTCTGCAACTAAAATATATAATTTGAATAATGATGGAGTATATGCTGGAGGATCTGGACCATCATGCCTTCCTTTAGTAGTTTATTCAGACATTATTCCTAAAATGAAAGAAAAGAAATTAAAGAAAGTTCTTTTAATTGCAACAGGAGCTTTAATGAGTCCTACAACATTTAATCAAAAGATGTCTATACCAAGTGTTAGTCATGCTATAAGTTTGGAGGTTGTTGAATAATGATATATGTCTATTCATTTTTGTTTGCTGGATTTGTATGTTTAATAGCGCAATTAATTTTAGATAATACTAAATTATTACCAGGACACATAACAGCATTATTTGTTTCAATAGGTGCTTTCTTAGATATCTTTAGTATATATGATTTCTTTGTAGATCATTTTGGTGCAGGTGCAATAGTTTGTATAACAAGTTTTGGTCATTTATTAATCCATGGAGCTCTTGCAAAGGCAGCAACTGATGGAATATTAGGTCTATTTACAGGAATGTTTTCTTTAACAGCAACAGGTATAACAGCAACAATAATATTTGCTTTTATTTTCTCATTAATATTTAAAGCAAGAGATTAAAAAAAATCCTCATATTTGGGGATTTATTTTTGATAATTCAATAATTAAATCAAAATTATCATCTTTAGCCATAATATTTTTATGAAGTTCACCACATTTTTCACATTTATAAATTATTTTATAAGTATCTTTAAATTTTTCAATACCAATAGGTTTTAATAAACCTTTGCATTTATTTAATCTATCACCAGGATTAATATCAACATGTTTAGAATAAATACAATAGTTACAATGATCTCTTGCAGTATAACCAGCTTTTAAAACTTCTTTATTACAGTTTTCACAAACAAAATTTTCATCAATCATATTAAATTTTTTCATAATTACCTCTTAAAAACAATTATATATTATAATTTAATATTTATCAATCGCATAAATTATGATATAATGACTAAGTAATATGGAGGATATATGGACACGGGAGAACTGAGTAAAAGGTTACAAATTTATTTAAATGAATTAAGTGAAGAAAATGATATTACTTCACTGACAGAAAGTATAATTAATTACGCAAAAGAAAATGAGCTTAATGAATTAGAGGAAATACTAAAGATAGATGATTTGGATAAAAGACAAGAGTTAATTTATAATTATCTATCAAATATGACAACAAGAAATAATTCTAATTCAGGATATAGTAATATAATAATTTTAACACTTATCATAATGATTTTCACATGTTTAATTTTTATTATATAAGAGGTATATATGAAAGTATTAACAATAAAACAACCATATGCTAGTTTAATTGCTCATGATTTTAAAAAGTATGAATTTAGAACATGGAAAACTAAATATAGAGGAGAGTTATATATTCATGCTGGTAAAAGTACAGTAAAAGAAAAAATGAAACTAGTAAGTGATTATAATTTAGAATATCCAAACGGTTATATAATCGCAAAAGTTAATTTAGTTGATTGTATATTGGTTGATGAAAAGATGAATGAAGAATTAAAAAAAGAAAATGATAAAGTATATACTCATAATTATACAAATAGTTATGCATGGGTACTCAAAGATGTAGAAATTTTAAAAAATCCAATAAAAGTAAATGGAAAACTTAGTATTTGGAATTATGATGAATAAATTTAGCCTTGAGCTAAGTTTTTTTCTTTGATATAATTAGTTAGTAGAAATAGGTGAAGTATATGGACTATAAATTTGTTATAAATGATTTTGAAGGTCCTCTTGATTTACTTCTTCATTTAATTAAAACATCAGAAATGGATATATATGATATATCTATTGAAAAAATCACTAAACAATATTTAGACTTTATAAATGAGATGGAAGAATTAAATTTAGATGTCGCATCAGAATATTTAGTAATGGCATCAGAATTAATTGAAATAAAGTCTAAATTATTATTACCAGTAAAAACTGATTTAGAAGATGATGAATATGAAGAAGATCCAAGAGAAAATTTGATTAATAGATTAATTGAATATAAAAAATATAAAGATATGATTGAAACTTTTAAAGAAATGGAAGAAAAAAGAAAAGATATATTTACAAAAGAAGCAATGGATTTAAAAAATTATAGAAGTGATGAAATAGTAAATGAAGATGGTTTATCACTAGACGATTTATTAAATGCATTAAATGATTTTTTACAGAGAAAAGAAGATGAAAAACCAATATCAACAAAAATAACAAAAAAAGAAATATCTGTAAGTGATAGAACAAAGGATATAAGAAGTTTATTACATAAAAAAAAGAAAATGTCTTTTTTTGAACTATTTGATGTTAAAACAAAAGAATATGTTGTAGTAACTTTTTTATCTATTTTGGAAATGGCTAAATTTGGAGAAATTAGTATAGTTCAAGAAAATAATTTTAATGAAATAACAGTTAATTTAAAAGAAGGTGAAAAAAATGATTAGTGTACTTGAGAGTATTTTATTTGCTGTCGGAGAAGATGGATTAACTTTAATAGATTTATCTAATATATTACAACTTGATAGTGAAAAAGTATTAGAGTTAATTGATGAATTGAAAAATAAATATGAAAAAGATGAAAAGTCTGGTATTGAACTTAATTTACTTGGTAACAGCTATAAACTTACAACAAAAGAAAAAAATAAAGAATATATTAAGAAATTAGCAGATGAAACTAGTAATACACTTTCAAAGTCTGCACTAGAAACACTTGCAATTATTGCGTATAATGAACCAATCACAAGAATTCAAATAGATGAAATAAGAGGTATTAATAGCGCACAAATGGTTAGAAATCTTGTAAATAAAGGTTTTGTTGAAAATGTGGGTAAAAGTGATTTACCAGGTAGACCTCTTCTTTATAAAACAACAGATAGATTTTTAGATTATTTTGGTTTATCCTCTATAAAAGATCTTCCTAAAATGGAATTAGAAGAAGTAGAAGTACTAGAAGATGATGATTTATTTTTATCTAGATATAAAGAAGTGGGTGATGAAAAATGATAGGTATTTTAGTAACTTCAAAAATAGAATGGGAACAAGTATTAAAACTATATAATATAAATGAAATAAATTTAGAAAAGTATCCATATGGAGAATATTATAAAGGAAATTTATTTAATAAAGAAATAGTATTCTTTAGATCAAATTCAAGAAAAGTATATTCTTCAGGCGCAGTTCAATATATGATAGATAAATTTGAACTTGAAAAATTAATATTTATTGGTACATGTGTTATGGTTGATGATTTAGATTATGGTGACATAATAATACCTGATGAAGTTGTAGAGTATGATCTTACTATAAGAGAAATACAACCTTTAATTAGTGAAAACATGATAATAAAATTATCTCCTGTTAATATTGATGAAGATTATGTAATTGGGATGATTGGAACATCTGATAAAGCGCTAGTTTTATGGAAAGATTATTTAAAGTTAAAAGAAGAAACAAATATATGTGCATCTGATTTAGAATCAGCTGCGGTTGCAAAAATATGTAAAATTAATAATGTAAAATGTGTTATAATAAAGGGAGTAACTGATAAACCTATTAAGGGAGAAGATGGACATGATGAACAAGTAGAAGTATTTGAAGAAAATGTTCCTAAAGTTATGAAAAATATATTAGAAAATTATTTAACAGAGGTATTATGATATGAAAAAGTTTTTTAAAATATTTTTATTAATATTTGTTATGTTTTTAACAGGTTGTGAAACAAATACATTATCAAAAGAAAAGGAAAACTATTTAAATTATGTAAAAGAAGCTCATTTAATAAAAGAATCAAGTGAAGAACTTCCTTTTGATATAGAAGTAAAGTATGATAAATTAACAAAAGAAGAAGTTAGATTTCAAGTAATAATTGATAATCCAAAAGAAGAAATAAAGAATATTAGCGCAGTTGCTGTTCACAATAAACCAACTGATGATATTTTTCCAAGTACTGGTATTTTTGAAGAAAAACAAACTTTAGTTCCAAATAAAAAACCATCTGGAATTATATTAGTAGGCTATATTCCATATGAAAAAAAATTATCAACTTTTAAATGTAATGTTAAAGTATTAATAAAGTATTCTAAAGATAATAAAACAAATACAGTATATTATATGACAAAAAAAGACTAACTTATAATATATAATTATTTTAGGTGATTATATATGAAAGTAAAAGTATTTGATGAAAGTCATGAGAAAGATTTAGAAATAAGAATTAATGAATTTTTAGAAGAACATCAGAATATAATTGATATTAAATTTCAAGTTAGTATTTCAATGTTTTCAAATGAACAAATATATTGCTTTTCTGCAATGATTTTGTATAAATAATAAAAAGTACCAGTGGGTACTTTTTTACATCATATTCATTGAATTTTGATATGTACTATTTAAATATTCAGTAGAAGAATAATCCATTGCTTTAGGATACATACTACTTTCTAATTTTTGGATTTTATTTTCTAAAGTTGAAACTCTTTGTTCTAAGTTACTAACTTTGTTTTGTATTTGAGAACAAGAATTAGAAGTATTTTGCATTTGCATATTACCTGGAAAAATAGGCATCATTCCCATATTATTCATACCTGGATATTGGAAGTTAACAGCATTATAAGCTTCAAATCCAGGTCTTTCATCGTAAACTACAGTTTTATCGTAATTCATAATTAACCCTCCTTAACTATTCAATTTAGTATATGATTATATTTATTTTTTGTCTGGGCTATAGTATAATATAAATAGGTGATTTAATTATGAGACTTAGAAATGATAAAAACGCAAAGCAAATTATAGAAAATTCAAAATATATTATTAAAAATCCAGAAGAATTTAAAGGAAAATGGAAAGATGTTTTTAATAATGATAATCCTATATATATAGAAATAGGTATGGGAAAAGGAGATTTTATAATTGGAAATGCTATTAAAAATAAGAATATTAACTATATAGGTATAGAAATGTATGATACAGTAATATCAAAAGCATTAAAAAAAGCTGATGATTTAGAAATAGATAATTTAAGGTTCATTAGAATGGATGCAAGATTAATAGAAGATGTATTCTTTCATGAAATAGATTTAATCTTTTTAAATTTTTCTGATCCATGGCCAAAAAATAGGGCAGCTAAAAAAAGATTAACACATGAAAGATTTTTAAATAGATATGAAAGTATATTTAAAAATAAGAAAACTATTTTTATGAAGACAGATAATGTAAAATTATTTGAATTTTCAATAGAATCTTTAAGTGAGTATGGATATAAATTAAAAAATATATCATTAGATTTACATAATAGTGATTATGAAGATAATATAATGACTGAATATGAAAAAAAGTTTAGTGAAAAAGGCATTAAAATCAATAGATTAGAAGCTTATAAAGATTAGGTTTAATATATTTTAAAAAAAAGGTTTTACTAAATCTTTTTTTTTGGTATAATTATAGATGATAAAGTAGGTGCTTAAATGAGACTTAGAAAAATATTGTTTACAATTGTTATAATATTTTTAGCTGCAGGATGTAGTGTAAAGAATATTTCTAATGAAAATATAAATAAGAATCTAGATATAATATTAAAAAATAAAGTTAAATACGCAAATCATGATGCGATAGGTTATCAATATTATTTACCTAGTGGTGTTTCTGTAAAAGAAGTAAATGATTTTAATCAAATATTATATTCACATGGAAATACTTATTATTTATATGCAGATGTTGTAAGTTATTATCATAAAGTAACAAAAAAATATAAAAAGGATTCATCTGCTTTTATATCAAGAGAATTAAAATATGGAAATAAAACAGGTTATTTAGAAGTAAATGAAGATGAAGGAAAATATTTTGTAGAAATGATGTTTAATTACGCTAAAGTAGAAGCATGTGTTTCGAAAGCAGATTTAAATGATACATTAGTTAATATGGGATATATATTATCAAGTGTTAAATATAATAAGTATATTATTGAAACACTTTTAGGTAATCAAAAATATGATCTAAGTGAGAATGAAGAATACAACATTTTCAATAGTAAAAAGACAAGTTCAGAAAGTAAATTTTTAGATTATGTTAATGAGTATGATAATTATAATAGTGAAGTTGAAAATTTAATGGAACATGAAGATATTGAAACAAATAAAAACGAATAATTGGAGGTTATAATATGAGTTTTATGAGTAAATTAAAGGATTTCTTTTATGATGAAGAAGAAGTAGAAGAAGAAGTAACAGAACCAAAAAAAGAAATAAAAAAACCAGTAAAGAAAGTTAATATATATGATATAGAAAATGAAAAGAAAAAGGTAGAAAAAAAAGAAGATATATCTGAAAGAGAATTATTTAAGTCTGAAAGAACTTTTAATTTTCCTGTGGATTTTGAGGATGAACCTGATTTTGAACCAGTAACAAAAAAAGATGCTCAAAAAGAAAGTATAAAAAGAAGTAAAACAGAAAATAATAATGTAAGTAGGACAAATAGAAGATCAAATTCTGAAGTTAAATCTACGAGACATTATACTTCTGTTGATAGAAGTCCAATGTATCATAAAAAGGAAGAAAAAACATTTCATCCAACACCTATTATTTCTCCAATTTATGGAATTTTAAATAAAAATTATGAGAAAGATGATGTTACTGAAAAGAGAAGTTTAAGACCAAATACTACAGAAAAGGTTGATTTTGATTCTGTTAGAAAAAAAGCATATGCTGATTTAGATGAGGAACTTGAGAGAACTTTTAATGATGTAAAAAAAGGAATTTTTTATAATTTAGATGAGGAAAAAGAAGAAGAAGAAAATAAAAATACAAAAGATGAAATAAAAGAAAATTATGAAGAAGAACCATATAAAAAAGATGAAGTAATAATAACTTATGATCAAGTACCAGATGAAACTGATGAAGATGAAAATGAGGATGATGTAGAAGTTCCAACAATTACAAGAACAAAAAAAGAAAAGAAAAAAATACAAAAAAGCCTTAATCTTGATATAGATAATGATGAAGAAAATGATAGTAAAATACTTGATGACACAAAGGAACAAGATTTATTTAATTTAATTGACAATATGTATAGTGATGAAGAAGAAGAGGAGGAAGACGAATAATGTTAGAATATTTAGATAGTTTTTTGCCTATAATAATATATATACTTCTTGTTATATTATTAGTATTATTAATTATTATCGCTGTTAAAACAATTAAAGCAATGAATAAAGTTCAAGACATCGTTGACGATGTTGATGATAAAGTTCAAAGTTTAAATGGATTTTTTGATATAATAGATATGGTAACAGATAAATTATCAATGTTTAGTGATAAAGTAATTGATATAGTTGCTAATTTTATACAAAGAGTATTTAAACCAAGAAAAAAAGAAAATATAGAGGAGGAAGATGAATAATGAGTAAAAAAGGAACAGGAAAATTTATTGTAGGAGGAGTATTAGGTGCAGGACTTGCATTATTATTCGCACCTAAGAAAGGTGAAGAATTAAGAGGAGATTTAAAAAATAAAATTGAAGATTTAATTAATAAAGCAAAAGAAACAGATGTAGAAGAAGTAAAAGAAAATATTCAAAAAAAGTTAGATGAACTTCAAAAAGAAATAGAAGATTTAGATAAAGAAAAAGTTAAAAAAATAGCTGAAAAGAAAGCAAAAGATTTAAAGAAAAAATCAGAAGAATTAGTTGAATATGCTAAAGAAAAAGGAACACCAGTACTTGAAAAGGCTGCTAAGGAAGTAAAAAGACAAGCTGCTAATGTATGTAAAGAAGTTCTTGCAAAGTTAGAAGAAGAGTAATTGTATAATTATTCTTTTTTTTTATTTTTATATATTAAATTAATTATATATGCAAAAAAAGTATTATGTTGTTATATAATTATTTTTTTGTAAAGAAATACTTGTAAATTTTCTTTTTTTATAGTTTGATATAACTTTTTTCTTATGTTAATATCTCCAAAGAAAGGAGAAATATATGACAAAAAAAGTAATTGAAAATAAAATGGAAGGATTAGATATAAAAGACGTTAATTTTTTAAAAAGAGTATTAAAAGATATAATAGACTTTAATGGAGATATAATAAAATTAAGTGTTTCAACGAAAGAACAAGAAAAAAAAGGTATATCTTTTTTAATCGCAGAAGAAGATAATAGAAAAATAATGATGTCATTAATGCTTGATGTTGTAGATGAAGATAAATATGAAGATATTGTTTATAATTGTGATGTTTTTGAAGATGGTCCTTCAGAAGAACCAACATATAAAATGGTGCTTATTTTAACTTATAAACCAGAATTTGATCGTCCTTTTAGAGAATTTTTATTTAGAGATGAAGAAGGTAATGTAATAACATATGTTTTTAGAGCATATGAAATTAATTTAAATTATTATAAAGAAAAATATTATAGTAATGAAATAAATAAAGAAGAAAAAGGTGAATAGTTTTAAAAATATAATTGACTATTTAATTCATTTATAATAAAATATAAGTATAGTTAATGGTGATAAATATAATTATAGTTAATATTTATTTTTTTAGAGACTAGGTGGTTGGTGAAAACTTAGAAATGATATTAATAAATTACAATATTTTGAATTAACACGCTTATTCAGCGTTATGAATAAAGAGCATAGAAATCTATGAAGTAAGGTGGTACCGCGCTAATGTTAGTAAAAAAGCGTCCTTATATTTATAGATTTTTTCTATTATTAGGAGGAAAAAGTATGAAATTTTATGATGAATTAAAATGGAGAGGTCTTTTAAAAGATGAGGCTGGAGAAGATTTAGAAAAAGTTATTAATGAAAAAAATGCAAGTTTTTATTGGGGGACAGATCCAACTGCTGATAGTCTTCATATAGGACATTATTCAAGTTTAGTAACTGCTAAAAGACTTGCAAAAGCAGGATTTCATCCAATATTATTAGTAGGTGGAGCAACAGGAATGATAGGTGATCCAAGACCAACTGCTGAAAGAGAAATTATTTCTAAAGAAACTGTACTTAAAAATGTTGAATCTATAAAAAAACAAGTAGAAAAAATATTTGATGGTAATGTTGAGGTAGTAAATAATTATGATTGGTATAAAGATATGAATATACTTGATTTTCTACGTGAAACAGGAAAGTATATTAATGTAAATTATATGCTTAATAAAGATATAATAAATAGAAGATTAGAAACAGGTATAACTTTTGCTGAATTTACATACACATTACTTCAAGGTAACGACTTTGTTCATTTATATCAAGAAAAAAATTGCATTATGCAAGCTGCAGGTTCTGATCAATGGGGAAATATAACTACTGGTATTGAATTAATAAATAAAAAGTTAGGTAAAAAAGCATATGCATTTACAATGCCATTAATACTTGATTCAACTGGTAAAAAATTTGGAAAGTCAGAAGGTAATGCATTATGGCTTGATATAAATAAAACATCAAGTTATGAAATATATCAATATTTAATAAATAGTGCAGATGAAAAGGTTGAGGAATATTTAAAAGTATTTACGTTCCTAACTAAAGAAGAAATAGAGAAAGTTATGAATGAACATAAAGAATGTCCAGAAAAAAGAATCGCACAAAAAACACTTGCAAAAGAGATTATAACTGATTTACACGGAAAAGAAGAGTATGAAAAAGCACTTAAAATAACAGAAGCTTTATTTAGTGGAAATATAAAAGATTTAACAGAATCTGAATTAAAAGATGCATTATCAGGAGTGCAAACAGAAACTATAAATGAAGAAGTAAATATTGTGGATATGCTTGTAAATACTAATATTCTATCTAGTAAAAGAGAAGCAAGGGAATTTTTAACAAATGGTTCTATTAGTATAAATGGTGAAAGAGTAACAGATTTAAATATGCTTGTAAATAAAGAAAAAGCATTATATAATAAATATATAGTAGTAAGAAGGGGAAAGAAAAAATACTACTTAGTTATTTTTGAATAATTAGGAGGATTATTATGACAAAGTTATTTTCAAAAGAGAAAGATATAGTTTTAAAGATAGTTAATTCTGTATTAGTATTAGTATTAATATTTTCTATTGTAATAGCAATTGGTACTGGTATTAAAATAGTAAATAAGGAAGAGGTTTCATCATATGAAGTGTATTCAAAGGAAATATGTGCATTAGATCAACTTCCTTATGAATGTACTGATGATGCTTGTAAAAAAGAAGTAGATGATGAAAGATATAGAGAATGTAATAGTCATTATGTAGAAGATAAAAAAGAAAGTCAAGAAATGAATAAGATTAATACAGATAACTTTTTAATTTCAATAAGTACAATTATAATTTTATCTTTATTCATATATATATTAAATAAAAAAGCAACCAAATAATTGATTGCTTTTTTTATTATCTACTATAAAATTCAACGATTAATGCTTCGTTTATATCAGCATTAAGTTCACTTCTTTCAGGATATCTAACATAAGAACCTTCAAGTTTATTTTTATCAAATGTAACAAAATCAACTGTTTTATTGATAGATTCTAAACTATTTTTGATTGCTTTATGTTCTTTAGAAGATTCTTTAACACTAATAACATCACCAGGTTTAACACTATAAGATGGAATATCAACTTTTTTTCCATTTACTAAAATATGACCATGGTTAACGATTTGTCTAGCTCCTCTTCTTGTAGTAGCAAGTCCCATACGATAAACAACATTATCTAAACGACTTTCAAGTAATTTTAAGAAGTTTTCACCATGAATACCTTCCATTTTACCAGCTCTACTAAATAAAGATCTGAATTGTTTTTCTGATAAACCATACATGAATTTAACTTTTTGTTTTTCATTCAATTGAACAGAATAGTTAGAAGCTTTTCCTTTTCTATCTTGTCCATGAACACCAGGTTTATAAGGTCTTTTAGCTAAATCTTTACCATTTTCTAATGTTGAAAAACCAACTCTACGACTTCTTTTATATGCTGGACCAGTATATCTTGACATTTTCTTTTCCTCCTTTACTAGATTTTCAAACCTTAAGTATGTTTTTGCCAACTATAGGGTGTTACTTTTAATATTTTCTTATGCGTAGCTTTCAAAAAGGCATAATACTAATAATACTAAACGTTAAGAAACACATTATACGTTTCAAAAAACTGCTACAAAATGTTTGCAGTAATAATTATATTACAAAATATAGGAAATAGTCAATTAAAAACGTATAAAAATACATATAAAAATGCCAAAATTAATAAAAAAAGTAGAAATAAGTATAAAAAAGTATTATTTTGTGTTAAAATATAAATAATAGGAGAGGTGAAAGAATGGGAACAAAGTTATTAATTACTACTATATATATTGTGGTTATAATTATTTTAATTATTGTTTTTGTTCTGAAAAACATTAAGCAAAACAAAAAAATTACTAAAAAAATATCAGAACTTGAAAAAGAAAAAAACTTAGTTTTAAGCGCTCCAATATTAAATGAATTATCAAAAGTAGAAGCATTAGTAAAAGATGAAAAGTTAAAATATAAATATGAAAACTGGCAAGCTAAGTTTGATGATATAAGAAATAAGTATATGCCCGAAATAACAGACATGTTGCTTGATGCAGATAATTTTGCGGAGGCAAAAGATTATAAAAGCTTAAGACCATTGCTTGCTGAAATAGAACTTAGAATTTATAAACTTAGAGAAAAAACTAATAAATTATTAAATGAAATAAAAGAAATAACACTAAGTGAAGAAAAAAACAGAAATCAAATAATAAAATTAAAAACAAAGTATCGTTCTTTAAAACAAACTTATGAAAAAACAAAACCTGAATATGGTGCTGTAGGTGAACAAATAGAACTTCAATTTGAAAATATAGAAAAACGTTTTCAAGAATTTGAAGTTGTTATGGAAAAAAAAGATTATGATGAGATAAATTATATTGTAAAAGGTATCACTGAAATGGTTGATCATATTGAATATGTCATAAAAGAAGTTCCAGCAATACTTATTATGTGTAATGAACTTGTTCCAAGTAAGATAGAAGATATATCAGAAATATATATAAAAATGACAAGAGAAATGTATCAACTTGATTATCTAAATGTAGAATATAATATTGAAGAAACTAAAAAGAAAATTAGTGATATATTAGATAGAGTAAAGGTGTTAAATTTAGAAGATGTAATATTTGAACTTAAAACAATTATAAATTACTATGATTCTTTATATAATGATTTTGAAAGAGAAAAATCTGCTAAAAGAATTTTTGATTCAAATATGAAATCATTTAAAGCTAAACTTGTTAGAACAAATAAAATTATAACAGGACTTATGTCACAATTAGGTGAACTTGAAACTTCATATAATTTATCAAAAGAAGATATTGAAAGACTTAATATAATAAATAAAGAGGTAGAAAATATAAAAAACAGTTATAATAACTTACTTGATTGCAATAAAAATCATTCATTTCCATACTCAAGAATGAATAAAGAATTAGACATACTTATTATAAAAGTTTCAAAACTTGATGAAACATTAAGTTATGATTTAAAAACAATTGGTAGTATGAAAGATGATGAAAAGAGAGCACGTGAGCAATTGGATTCAATAAAAAGTTTGCTTAAAAAAGCTAGAAATCGTATTAGATTATATAATATACCTGTTGTGCCAGATAATTATTTTGTGGAATTAAAAGATGCAAGTGAAGCTATTAGGGAAATACAAAAAGAACTTGCTAAAAAACCAATAAATATAGATGTTTTAAATATAAGAGTTGATACAGCAAGGGATTTAGTATTCAAAGTTTATAATACAACTAATAATTTGATTAAAACTATTGTAATGCTTGAAGAAACAATTGTTTATGGTAATAGATATCGTTCTACTAAAGAACAGGTAAATGAAGGTCTTAATTTAGCAGAAAAATTATTTAATAAAGGATCATATAAAAAGGCACTTGAAATAACAATGAATGCAATTGATTATGTTGAACCAGGAATACATAATAAGATATTGTCTGCTTATGAAGACAAAAATGAAGGGTAGGGAGTTTTAAAATGGAAGAATATATAAAACCAACAGAGGAAAATAATTATAAAAATAGTATTGAAAGAAAAATCAGAAAAAAATATGAATTAAAAATGAAGAAATTAACTAAAATAGTAGGAGTAACATGTTTTGTAGCAGGTGGATTAACATCACTTGTAGGTTCATCAATATATAATCATATGACAAGTGAATATTCAAAAAAAGTAAAAGCGGTAAAAAATCTTGAAGTTGAAACAAAGGCACATGGTGGATACCAAGTAGATGGTGAATATGTAATTGATTCTGATAAACATAAAGAAACTTATTGTGTTCTTGGAGTAGAATCATCAGTACAAGATAGAATAGAAAAATACTGCGAAGAAAATGATTTATCAGATTCAATTTTAGATATGGCAATTGCAAAATATGATTGTTATTATAATAATGAATTTGAACAAGGTGATAAAATTGATTTAGTAGAAGAATTAAAAAAAGAATATGAAAATCAAAAATCAAATGAATTATCAAAATAGAAAGTGTGTAATCATTTTCTATTTTTTTTCATATATTTTAATAGGTGATTTCAATGATAAAAAAAATAACTTCTGTGCTTTTTTTAGTAATTGCTGCCGGTTTTAGCTTTTTTTATACTGAAAAAGCAATAAAAATAGCGCGTAATAATGATCCTATAATGTTAAAAATAAACAGTGCTAAAGATGATTTTACTGTAAATTTAGTTGAACCAATAATAGATAAAGATGAATATGTTTCAGGCATAAACGGATGTGAAATAGATAAGGATGAAAGTTATAGTAAAATGAAGCAAAATGGTCAATTTGATGAAAATTTACTTGTTATGAAAGAAATAAAAAATAAAAATACACCTAAAAATAAATACATAATAAATGGTAATAAAAAAGAAAGAAAAGTTTCTATAAATTTTTTAGTATTAAAAAAAATAGATGAGAATATGCTTAGCTTTATTAAAGATAAAAAGATAAAAATTAACTTCTTTGTTGATGGAAATTTTTTAGAAGAAAATTTAGATTACATAAAAAGTATTTCATCATATGGTAACATTTACAATTATGGAAGAAATGGAGATTATATAGATAAATATATAATTTATGATAATAATTTAATAGAAACAATATCAAATAATAATTCAAATTATTGCATAACTGATAAAAAAGATGATGAAATATTAAATTCTTGTAATAATTATGATATGAACATTATAAAAACTAAATACTATACTAGTGATAATGTGTTAGAAATGAAAGAAAATTTATCAAATGGTAATATTATTACAATATCTGATATAGATGATGTATCAAAAATAAAAATGTCTATAAATTACATATTATCAAAAGGTTATGATATAGTTAATCTTGATAAATTATTAAACGAAAGAAATAGTTGTAAATATTAAACTATTTTTTTTATTGTTATGATATAATAATTTAAAAGTGAAGTGGTAAATATGAAAAAAGTAGAGCTGTTATCTCCAGCTGGAAATTTTGATGCATTAAAAATGGCTGTTCAAAATGGATGTGATGCAGTATATGTTGGTGGTAAAAAATTTGGAGCAAGGGCATTTTCAAATAATTTTGATAATGAAGAATTGGTAGAAGCAATAAATTATTGCCATTTATATGGAGTAAAAATATATATAACTATAAATACAATAGTATATGATAGTGAGGTAGAAGAATTTTTAAAATATATAGAATTTATATATGAAAATGGTGTTGATGCAGTTATTATTCAAGATTATGGAATGATTGATTTAATAAGGCAAAAATTTCCAAATTTAGAACTTCATTCATCAACACAAATGAATATTCATACGGTAGATGAATTAAAAAAAATGAAAGAACTTGGTTTTAAAAGAGTTGTTTTAGCACGTGAAACAAGTATTGAAACTATAAAACAAATGAAAAAAGAAGTAGATATAGAATTAGAAGTATTTATTCATGGTGCATTATGTGTATCATGTTCAGGACAATGCCTTATGAGTTATATGGTAGGTAAAAGAAGTGGAAATAGAGGTGAATGTGCTGGAATATGTAGACAAAAATATTCTTTTTATGAAAATGATAAAGAAATAGAACTAGATGATAAATATTTACTTAGTATGAAGGATTTGTGTCTTATAGATAAATTAAATGAATTAATTTCATTAGGTATTGATAGTTTTAAGATAGAAGGTAGAATGAAATCAAAAGAATATGTAGGTGTGGTAACAAAATGTTATAGAAATTCTATTGATTTTAAAGTTTTTGAAAATGAAAAAAATGATATGTTTAAAATGTTTAATAGAGGTTATACATTAGGTAATATTTATAATAAAAAAGGAAAAGAAATTGTAAATGGATTTAGACCTAATCATATGGGATATAATATAGGTGAAGTTATTAACTATAATAGAAATAGAGTAAAAATAAAACTAAATAATGAATTAAATCAAGGTGATGGAATAAGATTTCTTATAGATGATGAACTTGGATTTATTGCAAATAAGATATATAAAAACAATCTTCTTGTAAATAAAGCAAATAAAGATGAAATAATAGAATTAGAATGTAATAGAAAAATAAAAAATGGTGTAAAAGTTAATAAAACTTTAGATATTAAATTAGTAGAAAAAATAGATAAAGAAAGTAAAAATAAAAGAAAAGTATCTTTAAATGGTAATTTTATAGTAAAAAACAATAAAATAATATTTACAGTAACAGATAAAGAAAACTCTAAAACTATTAAAATAAATGATTCTGTAACAAAAGCAAAAACAAAACCAACAACAGAATTTGAAATAAGAGAAAAATTAAATAAATTAGGTAATAGTCCATATGTTTTTAATGAATTAAAAATAGATATTCCAGATAATATTTTTATATCTATGTCTATAATTAATAATTTAAGAAGAGATATGATTAATGAAATAACTAATTTAAGAATAAATAAAGAAATTAAAGAAAAGAGTGATTATTTATTTTCATCAAGAGAATATATTAGTGAAAATAATTATGTATTTGATATTCAAAATGAAAAACAACTAGAATATATTTTAAATAATACTAAATATATTTGTTATGTTGAAGATTATTTAATGTATAAAAAATATGAAGATAATAATAGGGTAATTTATAAATCAAGTAGAGTAGAACCATTAAATGTAAAAATAGATAAAGAATATGTTACTGGTGAAATATCTAAAATAAAAGAAAATACTATAAGTGATACAAGTTTTAATGTTGTAAATTCATATGCTGTTAATTTTTTACATAATATGGGAGTAAAAAGAGTAACTTTATCATATGAAATAGATTTAAATGATATTGAAAAATTATATAAAGAATATGTAAAAAACTATAATGTTAGACCAAATTTAGAGGTTGTAGTATATGGAAAACCAGAAGTAATGATTAGTAAATATTGTCTAATAAACACATATTTAGGTAATGGTTTAAAAACAAAATGTAATCTATGTAAAACAAACAAATATTATTTAAAAGATAAATATGGTAATAAATATATAATTAAAAAGAGTAATAATTGTTATATGAAAATTTTAGATTATAAAAATATTGATAAAATCAATGATATTTCTAAAATAAAATCTATAGGTATAAATACATTTAGATTAATATTAAATGATGAAAATGATAATGAAATAAAACAAATAATTGATAAAATAAAAAATATTTAGAATTTTTCTAAATTTTTTTTACTTTAAACGATATTTTTATGCTTTTTTTGAACTTTTTTATAAAGAAAATATTTTTATATTTTTTATAGTAAAAAGAAGTTTAATTATACAAAAAAACAGTAAATAAAATGATATTTAACTTTTACTAAAATTCCTTTATAAAATAAAGAAAAACTATTGATTTTGTCATATAAAAAATGGTATAATTATCATGTAATAATGAACTATAGGAGAAGGGTAATATGAAACTAAATAAATTAGGTAAAAAAATTAGTTTTATATTTATAATGTTAGTAATTTCACTAACACTTTTTCTAGTTAATAAAAATATAAATGTTAAAGCTGAAGAAAAT
>CAKPEJ010000012.1 GCA_934149325.1 uncultured Bacilli bacterium | reverse complement strand
AGCCAACGCTTTCGCGTTAGCTTCATAAGATTAATTATCACTTACTTGTGTCTACACACACTATTTGACAATCAACCAAAAAAAAGAGACAAAGTAATTATACTAATTCTAGTATAACTACTAATGCGTCGTCTCCTTGTCTTTCTTGAAGTTTAATTATTCTAGTGTATCCACCATTTCTTCCTTCATAACGTTTTGCTAAATCATTAAATATTTTTTCAACACAAGCTTTATCATTGTGAAGGAATGCATATGCTTTTCTTCTAGAAACTAAATCACCTTTTTTACCATATGTAATCATTTTATCTACAAATTTTCTAACTTCTTTTGCACGAGTTTCTGTAGTTTCAACTGATTCATTCATGATAACAGCCTTAGTTAAATTAGCAAGCATAGCTCTTCTATGTTTATTATCTCTACCTAATTTTCTATATGCCATTATATAATCCTCCTATTAATCATCATTTCTGAAAGATAATCCCATTTGTTTTACTTTGTCTAAAACTTCTTTTAAAGATTTCTTTCCTAAATTTCTAATTTTCATCATATCGCTTTCTTTTCTGTTTACTAAATCTTGCATTGTATTAATACCAGATCTCTTTAAACAGTTGTAAGCTCTTACAGAAAATTCCATATCATCAATTGATGTTTCTAATGCCTTAACTTTTGGATCTTCATCTTGTTGAGTCATTAATCCAGTTATATCAGCAATTTCATTTAATTCAGTTAATATTTCAAAATGTTCAACTAGAATTCTACTAGCAAGTGCGATTGCTTCTTCTGGTTTCATAGCACCATTTGTTGAAACTTCAACTGTTAATTTATCATAATTTGTTGCTTGTCCTACACGAGCATCTTCAACTTCGTAATTAATTCTATCTATTGGTGAATAAGCAGAATCAATAGCGATTGTTCCAAGTTTAGCATCCTTTAATAATTTTTTATTAGCTTCAGCTCTTACAAATCCACGACCATTAGATACAGTCATTTCCATATGTAAGCTTCCACCTTTTACTATAGTTGCTATTACTTGATCTTTATTTATTATTTCAACATCAGCAGGGCATTCTATATCCCCAGCTGTTACAACACCTTCTTTATCAACATTTAATGTTAATACTTGATTTTCCTCAGTATGATTCTTAACTACAACATTCTTTAAATTTAATACAATTGTAGTTACATCTTCATATATACCTTCTATAGTTTGAAATTCATGCATAACACCTTCAATGTAAACTGAAGTTATTGCACTTCCTGGTAAACTTGATAACATTACTCTTCTTAATGAATTACCTAATGTATCACCAAATCCTCTCTCAAGAGGTTCAATTTCAAATTTACCATAATTATTACTTTCAATATATTCTGTTACTTTATATTGTGGTTTTTCAAATTTTATCATAAAAACACTCCTTTTTTATTTATTATCCACGTGGACGTTTTGGTGGACGACAACCATTGTGAGGGATTGGTGTAACATCAGTTATTGAAGTTATTTCAAGTCCTGCTGTTTGAAGTGAACGAATTGCAGTTTCTCTTCCTGATCCTAATCCTCTAACAAATACATCAACTTTTCTCATTCCAGCATCATATGCTGCTCTACCTGCTGATTCTGAAGCCATTCCAGCTGCAAATGGAGTTGATTTTTTACTTCCTTTAAAACCTGTTGTTCCTGATGATGCCCAGCTAACTGCATTACCTTCTGCATCAGTAATTGTTACAATAGTATTGTTAAATGTTGCATGAATATGTGCACATCCAACAGGAATATTTTTCTTTACTTTACGTTTTCTTGCTTTATAAGCCATACAAATTAACCTCCTTATTAAATCCTATTATTTCTTTTTGTTTGCTACTGTTTTACCTTTACCCTTACGAGTTCTAGCATTACGGCTTGTTCTTTGTCCTCTTACAGGTAATTTTCTTTTATGACGAATTCCTTGGTAAGAATTTATTTCCATTTTTGTTTTTATGTTTAAGCTTACTTCACGTCTTAAATCACCTTCTACTAGATGATGATCTATTTCTTCACGAATTTTAATTAATTCGTCAGATGTTAAATCTTTAACTTTTTTATTAATATCAACTCCGCATTTAGTTAATATTTGTTTTGATAAACTTCTACCTATTCCATATATAGAAGTTAATGCGATTTCAATACTCTTCTCATTTGGAAGATCTATACCTTTAATACGTGCCATTAAATATACCTCCTATTAACCTTGTCTTTGTTTGTGTTTTGGGTTACTACAAATAACTCTTACAACACCTTTTCTTTTAATTACTCTGCATTTTTCACAGATTGGTTTAACTGAAGCTCTAACTTTCATAATTTACCTCCATTATCGTTTATTCCATATTATACGCCCATGTGTTACATCAGATGGTGATAATTCTATAACAACTGTATCACCTGGTAAGATGCGAATGTTATTCATTCGTATTTTACCAGAAACATGAGCTTCTACAGTATGTTTATTTTCAAGTTCTACTTTAAATTTTCCTCCAGGTAAAACATCAAGTACTTTACCTTCAACTTCTATCACATCACTCTTTGCCATTTTTACACTCTCCTGTTAAGATTTCTGGTTCTCCATCAGTAATTAATACTGTGTGCTCAAAGTGAGCAGCCCTACTCCCATCATCAGTTTTTATAGTCCATTCATTATCATCAATATATATACTTTCATCTCCAAATGTAAGCATTGGTTCTATTGCTATAACCATTCCTTTTTTTAATAAAGGACCTGCATTTTTTTCTCCGTAATTTGGAACATCTGGATCTTCATGTAAATTGCTTCCAATACCATGGCCACAAAGTTCACGAACTATTCCTAAATTATGTTCATTAGCATAATTTTGAATTGCATTAGAAATATCACCTATTCTATTACCTGCTTTTGCATGTTTAATTCCCTCATATAAAGCTTTTTCAGTATGTTCCATAAGATATTTATCATCATCATTAATATGACCAACAACATATGTCCAACCTGAATCACCATGATAACCTTTATAACATGCACAAATATCAAGAGTAACTATATCTCCGTCTTTAAGAGCATAACTACTTGGGAATCCATGTACCACTTCATCATTTACTGAAATGCATAACGTATATGGAAAACCTTCATATCCCTTACAAGAAGGAGTAGCACCCTTACTTCTAATAAATTTTTCTGCCATAGTATCTAAATCAATAGTTTTAACACCTGGTTTGATATATGGTTTCAAATATTGATGAGTTTCATAGACAATATTTCCTGCAACTCTCATTAGTTCTATTTCTCTTGGAGATTTAATTGTTATCATATTTTCATCTCCTTAATATATCATCAATTTGATTATATGCATCAATAATAGTACTATTATTATTTACAACATATAATAAATTTTTGTCTTTATAATAATTAATTAATGGTTTTGTTTTTTCAACAAAAGTTTTATATCTAAAATCATACACTTCTAAACTATCATCTTTTCTTGTGGATAACTCATTACCACATTTTTTACATTTATTATTTGTTATATCATCGATTTTTTTGTTATATACAGAACCACAAGAAGTACATATTAATCTGTTTAATATTCTATCTTCTGCGACAGTTCTATCAACATTTATATAAATAACTTTTGATAAACATATATTTAACTCATCTAATAATATTCCAATTTTATTTGCTTGATTTATAGTTCTTGGTGTTCCATCTAAAATAAAATCTTGTTTCTGATTTACTAATTTTTTTCTTAATAAATCAAGTAATATGTCATCATCAACAAATGTACCATGATCAAGCGCATCAGTTATTTCCTTTTTATATTCAGAACTTTCTTTTTCACCATCTCTTAGTACATCACTTGCTGATATATGATCAATATTATATTTTTTCTTAATATATTCAGAAATTGTTCCTTTTCCAGCAGCTGGCGCTGAAAATAAAATTATACAATTCATATTAGAATCTACCTTTGTATTCTTTTTGATTTAATGTACTTTCAATTTGTTTATAAGTCTCAAGTGCAACACCTACTACTATTAAAATTCCTGTACCACCTAAAGTTATATTTGCATTTTCAACATTTGAATAATTTGAAAATAAAATAGGTAATGCTGCTATTGCAACTAAGAATAAAGTACCAAAAGTAGTTATTCTTACTAATACAGTTTTAATATATTGTTTTGTTTCATCACCTGGTCTTATTCCTGGAATATAACCACCATTCTTTTGAAGATTTGAAGCTATATCAGCAGGTCTAAATTGAAGTAATGTATATATGTATGAAAAGAATACTATTAATAATAAGTAAATTATTAATCCTGCGGTAGTATTATAATTTAAATAATTATTTACAAATTTAATATATCCTTCATTAGTTACGAATCTTGCGATTGTTTGTGGAATTGCTATTAATGTTGATGCAAATATTACTGGCATAACACTTGCTGCATTAACTTTAAATGGAATATAATTTTGTTTTGCTCCATATGCACTACTTGTTTTATTTGAATATTGTATTGGAATTCTTCTTTCAGATTCTTGTATAAATACAACACCTACTACTATTAATATATATATTGCTAAATATAATGCAAAAGTAATTATTCCAATAAACAAATTATCATTACCTAAAACAAAAGTTTTAAATGCTTCAGTAAACATATAAGGTAATGTTGCAATTATACCACTCATAATTATAAGTGATAAACCGTTACCTACACCTTTTTGTGTTACTTGATCACCTAACCAAAGTAAGAATGCTGTACCAGCAGTTAAAATAACTGAAACCTTAATATATTCTATTGCTTCTGCACCTGTACCAAGAATTGCAATTGAATATGCAAAACCCTGTATAAATGCTATAAATAATCCACAATATCTAGTTATTTTATTTAATTTTCTTCTACCAGTATATCCTTCTTTTGCTAATTCTGTAAAATATGGAACAATATCCATTTCTAAAATTTGAATTACAATTGATGCACTAATATATGGCATAACTCCTAATGCAAATATTGATGAACGTTTTAATGCACCTCCACCCATTGCATTTAATAATTCCAAAAATCCAAGATTTCCATCTATTGAACTAGTACCAGGAACTTTTATTGAAGTTCCTACTACAAATACCATTAATACACCTAGTGTAAATAATATTCTTTTTCTTAAATCTTTATTTCTAGGTGCAAAGATTTGCTTTAAATTAGCAAACATCTTAGATCACCTCAGCTTTTCCACCAGTCTTTTCTATTTTTTCTTTTGCTGCTTTTGAAAATACACTTGCTTTAACTGTTAATTTTTTCTCTAAAGTACCATTTCCTAATACTTTGATACCATCAAGTTGTTTTTTTACTAATCCTGTTTCTTTAAGGATTTCTGGTGTAACAACTGCACCATCTTCAAATCTATTTAAATCACTTACATTTATTACTGCATATTTTGTTTGGAATTCATAGTTATTGAATCCTCTTTTTGGAATACGGAATACTAATGGATTTTGTCCACCTTCGAATCCAGCTCTACGACTATAACCACTTCTTGATTTTTGTCCGTTTTGTCCTCTTCCAGCTGTCTTACCGTTTCCGCTACTTGTTCCTCTACCTTTTCTCTTTGAAGAAGAAACTGCTCCTTCATTATATCTTAATTCATGTAACTTCATTATCCTAAAATCTCCTCTACAGTTTTTCCTCTTAATTTAGCAACATGTGCTGCTGATCTTTGTGCAGTAAGTGCATTCATTGTAGCCTTTGAAGTATTTATTTTTTTATTTGAACCAAGTGATTTAGATACAACATCTTTAATTCCTGCAAGTTCTAAAACTGTTCTAACTGGACCACCAGCAATTACACCAGTACCAGCTTTAGCAGGTTTAATTAATACTTTTGCAGCTCCTTCTGTACCTATCATTTCATGAGAAATTGTACGATTATCAACGATTTCAACATGTTTAACATTTTTAACAGCTGCATTTCTTGCTTTCTTTATTGCTTCTGGAACTTCATTTGCTTTTCCTGAACCAATTCCTACACGACCTTTTCCGTCACCAACGGCAACAGTCGCAGCAAAATGTAGTTTACGACCACCCTTTGTTACTTTTGTAACACGACGAAGATCTATTAATTCATCGTTGAATTCATCAGTAACTCTTGGTTGTCTGTTTCTATTTCTATTTTCCATACGTGGGTTGTTATTTTTATTTTCCATCATTTACCCTCCTTTTTAGAATTCTAATCCATTTTCACGTGCAGCATCTGCTAACGCTTTAACACGTCCATGATATAGGTATCCACCTCTATCAAAAACAACATTAGTTATACCAGCTTTCTTAGCTTTTTTAGCAACAGCTTCACCAACTTTTTTAGCTGCTTCTATATTTCCACCATTAGTTAATTTTAAATCTTTATCTAGTGATGAAGCACTAACTAATGTAACACCTTGTTCATCATCAATAATTTGAACAGATATGTTACGTGCAGATCTAAATACGTTTAATCTTGGAATATCTTTTGTACCATTTACTTTTGCTCTTACACGTCTATGTCTTGCTTCACGTGCTTCGCTACGAGATACTTTTTTTATCATATATAAGACTCTCCTTTTCTACTATTTAGATGCTTTCTTTCCTTCTTTACGACGGATATGTTCATCTTTATAACGAATACCTTTTCCTTTATATGGTTCTGGTTTTCTTATTTTTCTAATATTTGCAGCAAATTCTCCAACTAATTCTTTGTTAATTCCTTTAACAACAATTTCATTATTATTAATAGCTTCTACAGTTAATTCAGCTGGAATATTTACTTCTACTGGATGAGAATATCCAGCATTTACTACTAATACATTTCCCTTAACGTTAAAACGATAACCAACACCAATTATTTCTAATCCTTTTTGGTATCCTTCACTTACACCTTTTAACATATTAGCTATATAAGCATTAGTTGTTCCATGCATTGCTCTTGTATGTTTATCTTCTTTTGTTCTTACTACTATAACTTTATTATCTTCAACTTTAACATTGATTTCGTTAATAATTCCAAATGATAATTCTCCTTTTGGACCTTTAACAGTTACTAAATTATCATTACATTCAACAGTTACACCAGTAGGAATCGTAAGTTCTCTATTACCTATACGACTCATAATTAAAGCCTCCTTATTATATTTTTACCAAATATACGCTAAAACTTCTCCACCAACATTTTGTTTACGAGCTTCTTTATCAGTCATAACACCTTTTGATGTTGATATAATTGCAATTCCAAGCCCATTTAAAACTCTTGGAATATTATCAGCTTTTGCATATACACGTAAACCTGGTTTTGATATACATTTTAAACCAGAGATTACTCTTTCTTTCTTTTCTCCATATTTTAAAGTTAATACTAATGTTCCTTGAACATCATTTTCTTCAACTTTAAAGTTTTTTATAAAACCTTCGCTTTTTAATATACTTGCTATTTCTACTTTCATTTTTGAAGTAGGCATTTCAACTGTTTCATAATGCATTTGATTTGCATTACGAATTCTTGTAAGCATATCTGCGATTGGACATGATACTACCATAAATATCCTCCCTTCAATCCATTACCAACTAGATTTTTTTACACCTGGTATTTGACCTTTATATGCAAGTTCTCTAAAGCATATACGGCAAATTCCATATTTTTTTAGAACTGAATGTGGTCTTCCACATCTTTGACAACGTGTATATTCACGTACTTTAAATTTTTGTTTCTTTTGTGATTTTACAATCATACTTTTCTTTGCCACTTTGTATCCTCCTATTACTTTCTAAAAGGAATTCCGATTCCATTTAATAAATCAAACGCTTCTTCATTAGTCTTTGCTGTTGTAACAAAAACAATATCCATTCCACGACTTTTTACAATGTTATCGTATTCTATTTCTGCAAAAATCATTTGTTCCTTAATACCTAATGTATAATTTCCTCTTCCATCAAAAGCTTTTGGTGAAACACCTCTGAAATCACGAACACGAGGTAGTGAAATTCTTATTAATTTTTCTAAGAATGTATACATTTTTTCACCACGTAATGTAACTTTACAACCTATTGCTTGACCTTCTCTTATTTTGAATCCTGCAATTGATTTTTTAGCTTTTGTTATAACTGGTTTAGCACCTGTAATTAATTGTAATTCGTTTACAGCTGCATCTAATAATTTACTATTTTGAACTGCATCTCCAACACCAATATTAATTACAATTTTTTCTAACTTAGGTACTTCCATAATAGAAGTATAATTATACTTTTTAGTTAATTCTGGAACTATTTCGTTTACATATTTTTCTTTTAGGCGGTTCATAAATACCCTCCTTCCACTTAATTAAGTCTTTCCTTAGATTTTACTGAAATTCTATGTTTTTTTCCTTTTTCATCAATTTCATGAGCTATTCTGGTTCTTTTATTTGTTTTTGGATCAAGAATCATAACATTTGAAATATCAATAGCTGCTTCTGTTTTAATTATTCCACCTTGTTCATTTTGGGCAGATGGTTTAACATGTTTTGTAACCATATTAACACCTTCAACAACTACTTTATTATTTTTTAATATTTTGATTATTTTTCCAGTTTTATTTCTATCTTTACCAGCGATAACCACTACTGTATCTCCTATTTTCATGTTATCCTCCTTAAATCTATAGCACTTCTTTTGCTAGTGATACTATTTTCATATAGTCTAAATCACGAAGTTCACGTGCTACTGGACCAAGCACACGTGTTCCAACAGGACTCTTATCATCCTTAATTATTACACATGCATTATCGTCAAATCTTATATAAGAACCATCTTCTCTTCTAACAGCATTTTTAGTTCTTACTATAACAGCTTTAACGACTTTTCCTTTTTGAACTGTTCCATTTGGTATTGCTTTTTTAACAGTTGCAACTACAACATCACCAACACTACCAAATTGTTTATTTCCTCCAAGAACTCTAATTACTAATAATTCTTTAGCTCCTGAATTGTCTGCTACTTTTAAGCGACTCTCTTGTTGAATCATAATTAATCCTCCTTCTATAGTATAGAGATTATAAAATTATTGCTTCTTCAACAATTTCAACTAAATTATATCTTTTATTTTTAGATATTGGTTTAGTTTCAACAATACGTACTTTATCTCCAACTTTAGCTTTATTTTCTTCATCGTGTGCTGTATATTTTTTAGAATATCTAGCGCGTTTACCATATAATGGATCTCTACGATATGTTTCAACTTTAACTGTTATAGTTTTATCGTTCTTATCGCTAACTACTATACCGATAAGTTCTTTACGTTTATTTCCATTCATAAATACAGCCTCCTATTTACCTTGTATTTCACGTTCACGAATGATTTGTTTCATTCTTGCGATTGTTTTTCTTAATTCTTTTATTCTTGAAGGTTTTTCTAAATTACCTGTTGCATTAGCAAAACGTAAGTTAAATAATTCTTCCTTCATTTCTTCTATTTTTTTCACTAATTCTTCAGTGGTTAATTCTCTTAATTCATTACTCTTCATTTGCGTCACCACTTTCTTCTTTTTTTACAAATTTACATTTGATTGGTAATTTATGCATTGCTAGTCTTAATGCTTCTCTTGCTACTTCTTCAGAAACACCAGCTATTTCAAACATAATTTTGCCTTCTTTTACAACTGCAACCCATACTTCTGGATTACCTTTACCTTTACCTTGACGAGTTTCAGCAGGTTTTCTTGTTAAGCAAAGATGAGGAAATATATTAACCCAAACCTTACCTCCACGTTTCATATAACGAGTCATTGCTACACGAGCTGCTTCGATTTGATTTGTAGTTATCCAAGCTCCTTCTTTTGCTTGAAGACCATAATCACCAAAGTGAAGTTCAGTATTACCTTTTGCTTTTCCTTCATAGTAAATTCTATGAGGTTTTCTATACTTAGTTCTTTTTGGTATTATTGCCATGTTTGTTACCTCCTTTTACTGATTTTTTAGGAAGTACTTCACCTTTATATATCCATACTTTAACTCCAATTTTACCGAATGTTGTATCTGCTTCTGATGTTGCATAATCAATATCTGCTCTTAAAGTATGTAATGGAGTTGTTCCTTCATTATAACCTTCTGCACGAGCGATATCTGCACCATTTAAACGACCAGATACTAATGTTTTAATACCCTTAGCACCAGCTTTCATAGTATTACGTATAGCTCTTTTTTGAGCCATTTTGTAAGAACCACGATTTTCAATTTGTTTTGCTATATTATCAGCAACTAATTGAGCTACCATGTCAGGATTTTTAATTTCAAAAATTGAAACTACTATATTTTCATTTGTTAATTTATTTAACTCTTTCTTTATTTTTTCAATTTCTTCTCCACCATGACCAATTACTACGCCAGGTTTAGCAGTATAAATGATTACTTCTGTTTTCTTATTATCTCTTTGAATATTAATATTAGAAACAGCTGCATCTTTTAATCTCTTTTCTAAATATCTTCTGATTTCAATGTCAGCTTTTAATAATTTAGAAAAATCTTTCTTTTCAGCAAACCATTTTGATTGCCAATCTTTATTGATGCCTATTCTCATTCCTGCTGGATGTACTTTTTGTCCCATAAATTAACCTCCTTCACTAATTTTTTTCAGCTACCACTATAGTGATATGACTTGTTTTCTTATCATGTCTATCAATATGTGATCTAGATCCAAATCTATGTCTTTTTAAAACTGGACCATCATTTATATAAGCTTGTTTAACATATAAATTATCTTTATTCATATTGAAATTGTTTTCAGCATTTGCAGTTGCAGATACTAAAACTTTTTTAGTTAAACGAGCTGCTTTTCTATTCATATTATTTAATATTGTCATTGCCTCTGAAACACTTTTACCACGAACTAAATCAATAACTAAACGTGCTTTTCTTGGGGCAATTAAAACTGTTCTAGCAGTTGCCTTTGCTTCCATTTTAACTCTCCTTCCAGTTCAAACCTATTTCTTCTTATTATCGCCATGACCACCGAATTTACGAGTTGGTGAGAATTCCCCAAGTTTGTGACCTACCATATCTTCAGTTACATAAACTGGAATAAATTCTCTTCCATTGTGTACTGCAAATGTGTGTCCAATAAAATCAGGAAAAATAGTTGAACGACGTGACCATGTTTTTACTACTTCTTTTTTTCCACTTTTATTCATTTCTTGAACCTTTTTTAATAATCTATCAAATACATAAGGTCCTTTTTTTAAACTTCTAGCCATTATAATTCTTCCTTTCCTTATTTTTTATTACGACGAGTAACAATTAACTTTGTAGAACTTTTTTTATTCTTACGAGTTTTATATCCAAGAGCTGGTTTACCCCATGGAGTCATTGGTTGTTTACGTCCAACTGGAGTTCTACCTTCACCACCACCATGTGGGTGATCATTAGGGTTCATAACAGATCCACGAACTGTTGGTCTAATACCCATATGTCTAGATCTACCTGCTTTTCCTAATCTTACTAATGAATAATCTTCATTTCCTACTTCACCAATTGTTGCCATACAAGTTCCTAAAATTTTTCTTGTTTCACCAGATGATAATCTAACAAGTACATATTTATCTTCTCTACCAAGAATTTGAGCACTTTGTCCTGCACTTCTTGCGATTTGTCCACCTTTACCAGGTCTCATTTCAATATTATGTATTGTTGTACCTACTGGAATATTCATAAGTGGTAATGAATTTCCTATTTTTATATCAGCATTATTTCCTGATACAACTTTCATACCAACTTTTAATCCTTTAGGTGCGATTATATATCTTTTTTCACCATCAATATAATTGATTAATGCTATATTTGCACTTCTATTTGGGTCATATTCAATTGAAGCAACTCTTCCTTCAATACCGAATTTATTTCTTTTAAAATCAATAATACGATATTTTCTTTTTGCTCCTCCACCTTGGTGTCTAACAGTAATTCTACCTTGATTGTTACGACCACTATTTTTATTTGCTTTTCTTAGTAAACTTTTCTCTGGAGCTGTTTTAGTTAGCTCTTCATTTACTAATGTACTTTTCTTTCTTTGTCCAGGTGTTACTGGATTAAAATGTTTAATAGCCATTCTAAAACCTCCTATAATTCTATTTGACTACCTTCAGCCAATGTTACAATTGCTTTTTTGTAACGGCTTGTAGTTCCTGCATAACGTCCAACTCTTCTATATTTTGGTTTAACGTTTATTGTATTTACTCTTAAAACTTTTACATTGAATATTTTTTCAACAGCTTGTTTTATTTGTACTTTATTTGCATCGTTTCTAACTTTTAAAACAATCTTATCGCCTTTTTCTGAAATTTGTGCTGTTTTTTCAGTAATAATAGGTGCGATAATTACGTCTCTATAATTTCCTATCATTATTTAAGTACCTCCTCAAGCATTTTAACAACTTCTTCAGTAAGAACTAAATTTGTATAATTCATTACGTCATAAGTGTTGATTTCATGAGATTCGATAACTTTAATATCACTTAAATTTCTAGAAGCTAAAATTAATTCATCTGTTAATTCTTTAACAACAATTAAAGCTTTACCAGTAATTTTTAAATCTTCTAAAACTTTCATAAAGTCTTTTGTTTTATTTGATTTAACATCAAAATTTTCAACAACAATAATTTCTTTATTATTAGCTTTATGAGTTAAAGCTGATTTTAAAGCTAATCTTCTTTCTTTTCTATTTTGTTTTTTTGTATAGTTTTTTTCAGTTGTTGGTCCAAAAACTATTCCTCCACCAGTCCAATGTGGTGCACGAGTTGATCCTTGACGAGCATTACCAGTACCTTTTTGTCTCCATGGTTTTCTTCCACCACCGCTAACTTCACTTCTAGTTTTAGTACTGTGTGTTCCTTGTCTTAATGATGCTCCTTTTAAAACAACTGCATCATATATTGTTTGATTATTTGGTTCAATTCCAAATACTTCATCATTTAGTTTTATGTCTTTAATTTTTTCACCTTTTAAATTTAAAAGAGCTATTTTAGTCATTTCAAATTCCTCCTTTCATCACAATTTATTAATTATTATTAATTATGTACAAACTATTCTGTTTCTGCTTGTGATGATTCTTCAACTACTTCTTGTGCTTGTTCTGAAACAACAGGTTCAACGTATGAAACTAATTCAATAGGTTCGTTTACCTTACCTTCGTTTCTAATAGCTGATTTAATAATAACTAAAGACTTTTTAGGACCTGGAACATTACCTTTAACTAAGATAACATTATCTTCAAGAAGAATTGAAACAATTTCAAGATTTTGAACTGTTACTAATTGTCCTCCCATTTGTCCTGGTAATTTTTTACCTTTTAAAACACGCATTGGTCTCATTGTTCCTAGTGAACCAACACCTCTGTGGTATTGTGAACCATGTCCCATTGGACCTCTACTTTGATTATGGCGTTTTATAACACCTTGGAAACCTTTACCTTTACTGATTCCTGAAACATCAACCATTTCACCTTCAGCAAAAATGTCTGCTTTAATTTCTTGACCTAATGTATATGCGCTTGTATCGACATTTCTGATTTCCTTTAAGAAGCGCTTAGGTTCAGTGTTTGCTTTTTTAAGATGACCATTCATTGGTTTATTGCTTAATTTTTCTCTTTTTGTAAAAGCTGCTAATTGAATTGCTTCATAACCATCTGTTTCAGTTGTTTTAATTTGAGAAACAATGTTTGGTTCTACAGCTATTACTGTTACTGGCACTAATTTACCATCTTTAGCAAAAACTTGAGTCATCCCGATCTTACGACCTAAGATTCCTTTTCTCATATTTCCTCCTATAATTATTTGATATTTATTTCAACACCACTAGGTAAATCCAATCTAGTTAAAGCCTCGATTGTGTCTTTACTAGGGTTATTGATACAAATTAGTCTTTTATGTGTTCTCATTTCGAATTGTTCACGTGAATCTTTATATTTGTGAACAGCTCTTAAAATTGTTACTTTTTCAATTTTAGTTGGTAGTGGAATTGGTCCACTTACTTCTCCACCTGTTCTTTTAACAGTTTCAACAATCTTAACAGCAGCTTGATCTATGACTCTATGATCATAAGCTTTCAAATTAACATTAATTTTGTTAGACATCTTAGTATCCTCCTCTCGCCTATATCTTGTATAGACTTGCTCCGAGCAAATTACCTGATTTTGCCAGTTTGCTTTTATTTTATAAAAACAACTTAACCTGGTGTATCAGCAACCTTGCACATCCTCGCAGTCACACACAAAACCATTATATCAATAAATATAAGGAAAATCAACACTTTTTTATAAAAAAAATTCAGATTTTTTTCTGAATTTTATTTACTCAATATATAAGGATCTGTTCTTGTTCCCTTTCCTTTTTCGACAATAATAGAATAATCTAATTTTGCAATAGGATTAATCCATGCATCTTTTTCGTCTGTAATTTTATCATCCATTATGCTATATGCTTTATATCCTTCTTTTGTATATAACCAAATACTATAGTCATAATTTTTGTTTATAAAACTTTTATCAAAAGCAAAGGTATTTTTATATGTATCATAATCTAATACACTCATTTTAGACACAATCATTTCTTTTGATAAATTATTAAAACTATCATTTAGTTTTGTTTCCAAATATATATTTATTTTATTTAAAGATATTTTTTTGTCGAATTCATCGTTAATCACAACTATATTATTATCTTTATCTACTTTAATTATTCTATAAATTTCTTCATTAAAACTAATATAATTATTTGGGTTTTCACCTATAAAATATATTTCATCATTTATTGATTGAACACCATCTGATTTTTTTATCTTATTAATTAAAGTTGTTCCACTAACAAACTTATAAGTTACATACCCATTTTTTGTAATTACAAGCACCTTATCATCTTTTTTATACTTTTCACCAGTTATTGGATTTATTTCATCTTCCTTTAAATATCCTTCTTTTATTAAATCATTAACAGTATATTCCATAATACCATCTTTACTTACATCATTAATATTTGCAGAATATTTTGACTTTGCTCCATCAATAATATTTTCTGAACTATTATCAAATTTATTTAACAAAATACTTTCTTTTAAATTATTTATAGCAGGCACAGCAAATATACTTATTATAAATATCAAAGAAATAATAAATAAAATCCAAACAGAAACAACATCTCTTTTTTTCATTTTAAACCCCCTCTCCCACGCTATAAATTTTCTTACCATCATAATTATAATAATCTTTATCTATAATTATATAATTTTCATACACAGATACATCTTTTTGTACATCTATATTAAATTCTTTAGCACTATCAATATTAATTATAATTTTATCTGAATCAAATTTACCAATTATAATTGGATATTCAGTTGTAATATATTTAAACGAATCATATATAGCTTTTACAATTATTTTGTTCTCTGAAGCAATTAAACCACATTTATCATTCTCATAATAAACAAATATATCTTTATTATATTTCTTATGCATTGAACTAAACAAATCTTCATCCAATAACTCTATCTTACTATAATTTAAAGATACAACTTCTTTCCCTTTATTATTAACAACTCCATATAAACCATTTTTAGAAACTATTGCATAACCAAATTTATCAAAATCAGAAACATAATCATACTTTTCATTATTTAATAGTTTTCCTTGTTTAGAAACATAATTATATTTTTCATCATCAACATAAACTTTAATCATATCGTTTTTAAATTCATTATTTACAGGTTTATAATTTTTAAACCTTCCTACAACTTTTTCATTATTCTGAACAACATATTCATCGTCATTAGTATTAAAATTATGAGTCTTTGTAAGTATAAGTCCATCACTATAGTAATAATCTATATTTTCATCTGAATTAATTTTCTTTCTATTATTTAAATTAATATAATCATACGTTGAATCTTCATTAACACAAACAGCTATATTAGAAGAAAGCTTATCAACTCTAACTTTTTTATAATTTTGTGTTTCAAGTGCGACTGAATCATTTTTTATTACAATATATTTATTATTTGTTAAATTTCTATCTTTTGATTTAACATAAAAAACATTATTATCAAGTACATATATATCATCTAGTGTATATTTATATACTTTTTTTCCTGTGGATAAATTTATTATTGTTGATGAATTATTTACCTTTATCTTGGCATATTTCTCTGAATCATCATCTGAATCTGTGTTTGATATTTCAATTGTTACATTTTTATCATCAATTTCATCAACCATATAAGTATATATTTCATTACCATCTTTATTTAAAACTCCCATAGTATCATCTCTTGTAAATAAAAATGTATTATTTTTTGCATATGATATATTATCATACTTATACTTTGTTACTTCATTTAAATTAGAATCAAGTAAAGCAAGTTTAAGCCCATCACTTGTAAATTTACTTGCTATATACCTGTTATTAAATCTTTCTATATAAAAATAGTTACCAAAAGGAGAAACTAAATCAGATTTCCCATTTATAACTGCAGATAAACTATTATGATTTTTTACTATCGCATATCCCTTATAAAAATCAGTCCCAGACATATATTTAGGTCTTACTACTACACTACCACTTTTATCAATATAACCAACTTTATTATTTTGTTCTATTTTAATTAAATTAATTTCTTCTGCATTCGTTTTATTAATAAATAAATATACACCTAAAAACAAAGTAGAAATAAATGCAAAAATAGGCAAAACAACCGCATATTTTTCAAATACACTAACTTTTCTTTTATTTTCCTTTTTTAATTCAGGATTCATATTTAAAATTTCTTGTTCTACCTTTAATTTATTTAATTCATTACTAAATGCATTACTATCAACCATTTCAGAAAAAGATACATTCTCATCGGCTTTGTTATTCTTGTTAACAGAATCAGGATTACTTATATTATTTGATAAAACAACTTCGGATATTGGAGTTATTTTTTCTTTAGATTGATTTTTTATTTTATCTTTTTCAATATCAGAAGAAACTAAATCTTTTGTTTCTTTATTAATATCATCAATCTTTATAATATTAATATCAGATATTGGAATTACTTTTTCTTCTTTTTGTTCTACATTATCAACAGGTTTAAATTCCATTAATGTATCATCAAAATTTTCATTAAGAGGCTTTTCTACAGAACTATTATTATCATTATTTAATACAGGTTCAAAATCTTCTTCAAAATCTTCATTAAATTCCATAGTATTACCTCCTTTTTTATTATTCAACAATATGTGCTTTAACAACTATTCTTGATTTACCACCATTTTCACACGTTACTATAGTAACATGATAATCTTCTGTTTCACTATAATAACTTGTATCAGTAGGCGAAACATATCTTTGTACACTATAAACTTCATATGCAAGTTTTCTTCCTTGTGTATCTGTTATATAAATTTTATTACCATTCTTTAAATTTTTAACTGAGTATAAAAAACTGCTTCTTCCTCTAAAATTATGCCCAGATAGTACAAAACCACCTCGCTCATTTAAATCAACTCCATATGTTTTTATTACACCTAAATTCATTGCTGCATAAGTATGTTCTTTTAAAATTATTGCAGATATACCAACTGTTGGGATTTCTAGCTTTCCTAAAATTGTATAATTACTATAGCTTATACCCGAAGCAGATATTTCTTCTTCTTTAACTTCTTCATCAACCTTTTTTGTTTCTTTTTCTAATATATTTAAGGCATCATTAGACATACTGTTTAATTTACGTTCCCTAAATGTATCATATATCATCAAAAACGTAACAAAGTATAATGAAAATATAAATATAAAAATTGCAACATTAAGACAACGTTTAAACATTTTCTTCCTCCTATTTTATATTAATAGTATACCACAAATTCTATTTCATTTCATCTGGTATTTTTAAATTCATTAAATTAAGTATAAAAGGGGCAATATCACTCAACTTTTCCACAGCAAAAGTTATATTTTTATCGCATACAATAAATGGTACTTTGTTACTAGTATGTTTTGTCATGACTTTATTATTTGAATCTATCATACTTTCACAATTTCCATGATCAGCAGTTATTATCAATAAATAATCATCCTTAATACACTTATTATATAATCTTCCAATTTGACTATCAAGAGTTTCAATAGCTTTTATTGATGCGCTATAATTTCCGGTATGACCAACCATATCTCCATTAGCATAATTAACTAAAATAAAATCATAATCTTTATCTAATTCATCTATTAAAACATCTGTAATTTCTTTAGCTTTCATTTCAGGTTCTAAATCATATGTTGAAATTTTTGCTGAAGGAACCATTATTTTTTTGCATTTTTTTAGTGATAAATCTTGTAATCCATCAAAAAAATAAGTTACATGAGCATATTTTTCCGTTTCAGCAACTCTTAACTGTTTTAAATTATTTTTAGATATACAAACACCTAAAGTATTATCAATTATATCTTCTTTAAAAGCAATATCAGATTTTATATCATCTGATACCCACATCATTGTAGTTAAATATAAATTCTTTACTTTTTTTAAATCAAACTTATCAAAGTTATCATTGCATATTGTTTCTAACAATTCTCTTGATCTATCAGGTCTAAAATTTGCCCATATTATTCCATCATTACTATTAATTAATCCGTTTTCATCAATAATAATAGGCTCTATAAACTCATCATATATACCTTTATTATAACTATCAGAAATAGCTTTAGAATAATTATCAAACTTAACTCCATTTCCATTAAATATTAAATCATATGCTTTTTTTACTCTATCCCATCTTTTATCTCTATCCATCGCATAATATCTTCCGCAAATTGTTGAAATAGATCCTTCATTATACTTATCAATTAAATTTTGAAGTTCATCTAAATATTTTTTACTATTTTTATAATAAGTATCTCTTCCATCAGTAATAACATGAAAATATATATTTTTTATTCCATTTTCAACACACATCTTAAAAATTGATTCGATATGATTAATATGAGAATGAACTCCTCCATCACTAAGCATACCTATTATATGCATACTTGATTTTTCTTTTTTTACATGATTAATACAATTAAGAATACTTTCATTTTCAAAAAAAGTTTTATCATTAATTGACTTATTTATTTTAGCAAGTGGTTGATATAAAATTCTACCTGCACCTATATTTAAATGACCTACTTCACTATTTCCCATCTGCCCTTCAGGTAATCCAACAAAACTTCCTGAAGCTTCTATCTTTGAATGAGGATACATTTTTATAAGTTTATCTAAATATGGAGTATTTGCATTAAGAAAAGCATTTCCCTTTTTTTCATTACTTAAACCAACTCCATCCATAATACATAAAATTATCTTTTTCATAGCATTCACCTATAAACCTAAATTTTTATATATTTTATTTACAGAATGTGAATCAAACTTTTTATTAGTTTTCCCAGTAATAACAACATTATCAACTTGAATAGCTCTAGTATATGGATCAAACAATTTGCTTTTAACTTCTATATATTTACTATTTTTTTTATATGAATAATCCTTGTTCTTTTTATATGTTTCACTCATATATTTTTTAGCTTCTTTTTCACTATCAAACTCAAAATATGTAAATGTTATTTTACCATTTCCAGACTCATAACTTCTTTTAAAAACACCTTCATCCGTTTTTGTTTTATCAATAATTGAATAACTTTTTTTTGAATTAAATTCACCTAAAAATTTACTATATGAAACTACTTCATAATTTTTATTACAACCTGTCAATATTATTGAAATTAATAATATTAAAAAAACCTTTAAATTCTTTCTCATATCATATACCTTCCTATCTAAAATATTATCATAACACAGTATTTTTTTCAACAAAAAAATACCAAACATACCTCTAAACTGTTTGATATTCTAATTTTAATTTATCTGCGACTGTAACAATAAATTCACTATTAGTTGGTTTTGCTTTATCATAATCTACACTATGTCCAAATACTTCTTCCATTAAATCTAGATTTCCTCTATTCCAGCTTACCTCAATCGCATGCCTTATTGCTCTTTCAACTCTTGATACTGAAGTATTATATTTATCTGCAATTTCAGGATATAACTCTTTAGTAATTCCACCAACAATATTTGGATTATCATATAAAAGTAATATTCCTTCTCGTATATATTGATAACCTTTTATATGTGATGGTACTCCAAGCTCATGTAACAACTTTGTTAAAGAGATTTTAAGTTCATTATTTCCAGCTTTTTGATTATTTTCAGAAAATTGACTTGTTGCTTCTATAATTCTTGTTTCTAACGTTTTCATATCAAAAGGTTTAATTAAAAAATATTTAATATTATAATTTGATAATCTTCTAATCATTTCATCTGAATTAAATGATGTTATTACAATAATATTTTTTTCAATTTTCTCTTCTTTCATTTGTTTTAAAATATATAAACCATCTTTATTAGGCATAATTAAATCTAACAATATAAGATCAAAATCTTTTGTATTTTGTTTTATAACCTTTAAACCAGATTCTCCATCATTTGCTTCAAAAGCTAATTCAATATTATCACTACTTTTACAATATTCCCTAATCATATGAATTAAATTCATATTATCATCAACTACTAACAATCTTTGTTTTTTCATTTTGTTCTTCTCCCTTTTTTAACCCTTTTAGATTATACTATTTTTTTAGCGTCAATACTAGAGATTATAATATCTTTTTTTTAGATTATTTGTCGAAAAAAGTCGAAAAATAAAATTTATTTAATTTTATCAATCAAATTCATAAATTTTTCTACATTTAAAGACATTTTTCCAACTATTACCCCATCGCATATTTTTACAATATCTTCTATATTTTTTTCGTTAACACTACCACCATAAATTATTTTTATATTTTTTTCATATTTATCATAAAAATATTGTTTTAATTTATTTATTATAAACTTTATACGTTCTATATCAATAACAATTCCTGTTCCTATTGCATAAACAGGTTCATACGCAACTATTAAATCTTCATTAATATCTATATTTACTAAATCATTTTCTAATTCAAGTTTTAATATTTTAAAAGTATCTTCTAAGCTATTTATTTCATCTTCACCTATACATAAAATAGGTTTTAATTGTTGAAAAAAAGCTTGTTTTAACTTTTCATTTATAATAGTAGATGTTTCATTAAAAAATTTTCTTCTTTCACTATGTCCAATAATAACAGAGTTAACACCAATAGATTTTAACTGACTTGCGGATATCTCCCCAGTATAAGATCCATCATAAAATATTGATACATCTTGCGCTGTTAAATTAAATTTACCCGATTTAAATTTTTCAAGATATATAAAAGATGGTGCAAGAAAAAGTTCAATATTAGAATGGTTATATTTACTAATTTTATAAACATATTCATCTATTTCTTCTTCATTTAAATTCATCTTCATATTTCCAACAACTATTTTTTCCATACTTTTTGTCTTCCTTTTTCAATAACTCTCTTAATTTTATTTTTTATCTTTCTATTTTCTTTATTATAATTTTTTATTGCAATTTCATATACTTTTAATACTCTATCCGCAAAATAGCTAGATGATTGACTTTCTGATAATATTCTTGATTCATTTGAAAATCTATCATACAACCTTCTATCTTTATATAATTTTATTACTCCATTTATATATTCATCATCACTATTAAATAAATAACCATTTAAATCATTTACAACTACATTTGAAAAACTTTCGTCATTAACAGCTAAAATAGGAAGTGATGCGGCCATTGCCTCAGATACTGTTAAACCTTGAGTCTCTGTTGTTGATGCTGTCGCAAACACATTCGCAACTTGATAATAATATTGAACCTTCTCAAGTGGAATTTTACCAGTAAAAATAACATTCTTATCAAGTTTTAAATCACTTACTTGTTTTTTTAATAAATCAGTATCAGGACCATCTCCAACAATTAATAATTTTATATTTGGGTGTTTTTTTACTATTTCTTTATGATTATTTATAAGTCTATCTACACTTTTTTCTTTCGCAAGTCTACTAACTGTAATTATTACAAAATCTCTTCTTCCAATGTTATATTCTTTTTTTATCTTATTAATATCTTCTTTTGTAAAGTTCTCTTTATAAAATCTTTCAACATCAATTCCTGTTGGAACTATATGTATATTTTTAGTAACTTTATATTTATCTTTAAATAAATCATAAATCTTTTTTGTTGGAACAATTAATTCAGTAGTTGTTTTATCTCCCCAAAAAACAGATAAATATTTTACTAATTCTTTACTAGGTTTATCTAAATATTTATTCCCATGAGTTATATAATGAGTATAATCTTCCCACATTGTATGATAAGTATGCACCAAAGGTATTCCAAGTTGTGTTGATACTATTCTAGCAAACATACCTACAGTAAGTTCTACATGAGTATGAATTACATCTAAATTCATCTCTTTTATTTTCTTTATTGCCTTAATTGGGTAAACACTTGTAAATCTATAATCATAACAATGAAGTGATAAACTAGGTAATCTTAAAATTTTATCTCCATCTTCATATTCATATTTTAATTTTTCTTTATTAACTGTAACAATATATACAGTATGACCTTTTTTTTCAAGTGCTTTTTGAAGCATTAATATACTTGTTGATACACCATTAACAAATGGTGGATATGTTTCTGTAAAAATTCCTATTCTCATTATTCTTCCTCATCTTCCTTCTTTGAAATTAATAAAGCAATCATTCCTATAATCATTCCAAGATAATAAGTAATAAATCTCCATATTAACATAGCGGCAGAAATAAAACTACCACTTTTAAACGTTTTAAAAAACTCTATAAATCCATATTCAAGTCCACCTGTTCCGCCTGGAATTGGTACAAAAGATCCTATTAAGTATGTATAACCTGATGCGACTAGTGACTTAATAATTGTTATACTCTTTGCCTCACCCATACTATAAAATATAAATAAAGGTAATATATATAAACTTATTAAGGATAATGTATTAAATAACATTGATTTAAAAAATACATCAAGATTGTTTTTTAGACTAACTGATCCATTATAAAAATTTTCAAGCATTTCAGTTAATTTTTCTCTTTTTTCTTCCTTATTCTTTATAAATTTAAATTTAAAAATAAAATCAATTATCTTATTAAATAATTTTGTATTAACCTTCTTCGCAAATGAGAAAAATACAATCAAAAATAATACTAAAACATTAACTAAATAACCCAAAAGCACTACCTTTTTAAGTAAACTACTGCTAGGAAATATATTCATTGAATAATTTAATATAACCGCAATCGTTCCAATAAAAATAAGTGATAATTGATAAGTTATAAAATTTTGAAGCAATATATTAGTTGAATCAGATATTCTTATTCCTTGTTTTTTTAACATATAAATTTGAAATGGTTGACCACCTGATGAAAAAGGTGTTATTGCATTAAATAATAATCCTGCTGCTGTTAACTTTAAAGCAAATGAAAATTTATACTTTTTATCTATCTTTTTAATAAAGAAATATAAACTAATTGATTGAAATAATATATTTAACAGCATAAATATAACTGCAACTAATAACCAAGCTAAATTTGATTTTAATATATATGAAATAACTGTACTAAAATCATCTTTTAAAGAAAAATACATAACAATTAATGAAAATAATACTAATATAATTATATTTAATTTAAACTTCTTCATGATTAACTCCTATTTCAATCCCTGGCAATTTTTTTCCTTCAATATATTCTAAAGACGCTCCACCACCTGTTGATATATGTGTAAATTTATATCCAGACTTTTTAGCTGCTGATGCACTATCTCCACCACCTATTATAACGGATGCATCAATATTACTTAATATTTTTAATAAACCATATGTTCCACTAGAAAAATTTTCAAATTCAAACATTCCTGATGGACCATTCAAAAAAACAGTTTTAGCATCTTTTAATTCATTTTCAAAATAATTTAAAGTCTTTGGACCAATATCTAAGCCTATTTCGTCATTATTAATATAGTTAATATCTCTTAAACTTTTTTTAGTATCATTTTTAATTTCTAATCCTGTATATATATCTAGAGGTAAAACAATTTTACTCTCATATTTATTAAGTAATTTCTCACAAAAAGAAATACTTCCTTCATCTACTATAGATTTACCAACATTAATATTTTTTGCTTTAAAAAATGTAAAAGCCATCGCACCAGTGATAATTAATTTATCAACTTTATCGATAAGTTTATTTATTAAAGTAATTTTATCAAATACTTTTGCTCCACCCATTATAACTATAAAAGGTCTCTTAGGATTATCTTTTACAATATTAAGCATTTTAATTTCTTCTATAATTAAAAATCCAAGGTACGTAGGAAGAAAATTAGAAATCCCAACATTTGATGCATTTGCTCTATGACAAGTACCAAAAGCATCATTTATAAATACATCACCAAATGATGAGAAAAATTTAGATAATTCTACATCATTGTTACTTTCTTTTTTATCATCTAAATCAAAAAATCTTGTGTTTTCAAACATTACAATTTTATTTTCTTTTACTTTTTCATAAATAGTTTCATCATAATTGCAAAATACAATCTTTTCATCAATAATTTCTTCTAATCTTTCACAAACAACTTTCAAACTATTATTTTTTTTATCTTCCTCACTTTTAATTCTTCCTAAATGAGATAAAATAATAACCTTTTCTGCTGTTTTTAATACATATTTAATTGTTTTAATACTAGATATAATTCTAGTATCATCTAAAATTATATTGTTTTTTATAGGAACATTTAAATCACATCTTATAATAACTCTTTTACCCTTAAAATCTATATTTTCAATTGTATTTATCATATTCTTACCCTCTTACAAAATTATACCACAAAAAAAGATATTATAAAATATCTCTTTTATCTTACCGTTATATTACATACTGCAAATTTACCATTACTTGATGTTGCTCTTATTATTGCAGTTCCTTGTGAATTTGCTCTTACATTACCATTTGAGTCAACAGAAACATTACCTGATGAAGATGAATATGTAACGGTTTTATCAGTGGCATTTGATGGAGAAAAATATGCATTTAATTTATAAGTTTCACCAACACTTAGTGTTAATCTATTAGGATTTAGAGTTACACTTTGAACTGAAATAGTTGTATTTGTTGCTGGTGGTGTTGGCGTAGGGGCTGGTGGAGGCGTAACACTTGGTGTTGTACTCGGAGTTTGACTTGGTGCTGGAGTTGGCGCTGGGGCTGGAGTTGGAGATGGTGTAGGAGCTGGTGTAGTTACTGTCGTACTTTGTGTATTACAACTTTTTACAATAAATGATCTAGTTGTTGTATATTTATTTTTTGCCTTATCACTAATACTATACTTTAACTCATACGTTCCAGGATTATCTATAATACCAATGTCTCCACTTACAGTTACTTTATCAGTTACATTTCCATCTACATCATCATAAGCATTATAACCATACAATCCAGTTTTACTATAATCAATTTTAGAACCTGTACAAATTGTTGTTACAACGCTTGGATTATTAAATACAATTTCTGGTTTTGTAGTATCTTTTGTCTTTTCTACTGCACTTGCTTCTACTATTACAGTTCTTTTAATAGATGTTTTATTGCCTGAAGAATCTGAAACAGAATACTTAACTGTGTATGATCCTTCCTTCTTTGTATTAACTTTACCACTTTTCTTTATTTTTTTAGTAATATCACCATCAACATTATCTTTGGCAATTGCACCTGGATCTTTAAATTTACCATTTAACTTAACTTTCATTGTTTCATCACCAAATAAAGTAATCTCAGGTTTAATAGTATCGTTCTTAGATACTTCTTCTGTTTTGTTTTCCTTTCCTTTTGCTAATACTTTATCTGACTTTGTACTTTCATAAGCATTACCACATTTTAAATATGTTTTATAATTTACCGCTTTAGTTTTTGTCTCTGCTTGAGCTAAAACATATCCTGTACAATTCTTAGCAAGCTTATTTGTTACTAATCTTTTCTTTACTATTTTTTGAATATCAATTTTTCTCCACTCACCACTTTTTAAAGTAATACCCTCTAAATCTAAATAGTTAACAGCGTTTAGTGTTAATTGATTTTCAAATTCAACATATTGTTTTTTTACTGATGATTTATGAATAAAAATCGCACCTATAATTATTAAAATTATAACAAACACAACACATAAAAAAATTATTTTACCCTTTGTCCAAAATTTAGTTTCTTCCATATCAACACCTACTTATTATTTATAAATTATAACATGAATAAAACTTTTAGTAAATTGATACAAATAAAAAAAAGATAAAACTGGACTAATTTTATCTTCATAATATTATTCTTCTACATATCCAGGAGATTTATATGATCCACATTTAACATAACCTGTATATACTATTGAATATTCTGATGTATAAATATCTCTTTGATTAGAAATAATAACATAACCCTTACATTTATCCTTTAATGGATTTGAGATTAAATTTTTCTTTTCTAAAGATGTAAGATTAACTCTTCTTTCTTCTGATTTACTAAGTTCTAATTTTTCAAGTTTATAATAGAATTTACCAGCTTGTACAACTTCTTTTTCAAAAGCCTTATAATCTTTTATTGAATTACTTTTCTTAATATTTATACCAACATAAATAGATATAGCACATATAAATATAAATATTACAACTATAAGTTGTCCTCTTGTTATATTTTTTATTTTATCTAACATAATTTTTCTCCTAAATACTTAATTGTTCTAACCATTTGAGATGTATAACTCATTTCATTATCATACCACGCTGCTACTTTAACTAGACATATATCATTTTCTTTATTGCCTACTATTTTAGTTTGAGTTGCATCAAATAATGAACCATAACTAATTCCAATTACATCACTAGACACAATTTCATCTTCAGTATAACCTAATGTCTCATTTCTATTTTTCTCAAATACACTATTTATTTCATCAACTGTTACATTTTGTTCAAGAACACAAGTAAGTTCAACTATAGAACCAGTTATAACAGGAACCCTTTGAGCAGTACCATCAAGCACACCATCAAGTTCTGGTATAACAAGACCTAATGCTTTAGCGGCTCCTGTACTATTAGGAACAATATTAGCTGAAGCTGCTCTTGCTCTTCTTAAATCACCTTTTCTATGAGGTGCATCAAGTGTATTTTGATCATTTGTATATGCATGTATTGTGCTCATAAAACCAGTTTTAATTTCAAAATTATCATTTAAAACTTTTGCAACTGGAGCTAAACAATTTGTAGTACAACTAGCTGCTGAAACAACAAAATCATCTTTAGTTAATGTGTCATGATTAACATTATAAACAATTGTTTTTACATCATTTCCAGCAGGTGCAGAAATAACAACTTTTTTTGCTCCTGCTTTTATATGTTTATATGCTTTATCTTTACTTGTAAAAAATCCAGTACACTCTAACACAATATCAACATCTAAATCTTTCCACGGTAATTCTTCTGGATCAGAAACTGAATATACATTTATTCTTTTTCCATCAACAGTTATACTATCATCATCACAATTAATAGAATCTACTTTATATTTTCCTTGTGATGTATCATATTTTAATAAATGTGCAAGCATCTTATTATCAGTTAAATCATTAATCGCAACTATTTCAAAACTATCATCACCAAACATTTTTCTAAAAGCAAGTCTACCTATTCTTCCAAATCCATTTATTGCCACTCTTATCATATTTTCATCTCCCTTAATCACTAAAATAACTATTTCCTATAAATTCTCTTATTATAGAATCCTTTGGTATATTATCACTTGGAAGTGGTAATATATTTTTCAAAAGATTAAGTAATCTAACCGCATCTTTATAATTTTCATCAGTTTCTAAAACTGAATATAATAATGGTTCAACATAAGTTTTTAATACATTTAATTCATATGAAAGGGATGTATTAAATACCACATCTGCTGAATCTTGAAAAGGAAATACATATTTTTCTTCACCTTCTCTAACACTTCTCCAAGAACTTAATGTATCAGATGCACTATAACCTCTTGTTCTATTATCTCTAACAATTCTTCTTAATAATCTATTATCTGTAGTCTTAAATCTATTATGATTATCTATATTTAATACAGTTAATGGTGCTAAATATATTTTATATTTATAATCACTTGATATTGACTTAGTTAATTCTTCATTTAATGCATGTAACCCTTCAATAATTATTATTTCATTACTAGCAAGTTTAATACTATCGTTTATAAATTCTTTTTTTCCTAAAATAAAATTATATGTAGGTAATTTAACATCTTTTCCATTTAATAAATCACTTAAATTGTTATTAAATAATTTTGTATCAACGGCCTTTATAGATTCAAAATCATAAGTTCCATCTTCTTTTTTAGGAGTAAAATCTCTATCAATAAAATAATCATCAATTGATATAGAAACTGGGCTAAGTCCAAAACTCTTTAAAAATAATTTTAATTTTCTTGAAGTCGTTGTTTTCCCTGAAGATGATGGACCTGATATTAAAACTATCTTTATATTCTTATTCTTTGATATATTTTCTGCTATTTTATATAATTTATTATTTTGTCTTGTTTCATTTAATAAAATTATATCATTAAAATTACCTTTAGATATTTTATCATTAATATCAGAAATATTTCTTATACCTATTTTATTAGTCCAATCACTATAATCTTTAAATTCATTGAATAATTTTTCATGATGATTATAACTTAATTTTTTTGTCTTTGAATATATATTAGGACAAGTTAATATAAAACTATTTCTATCATTATATGTTAATTTAAACTTTTTCATATAACCAGTACTAATTGGTAAATAAGAAAAGAAATAATCATATACTCCATCTAACTTATATAAATTAATATTTGTATTTGTTGTATATTTTAATATATTAACCTTATCATCTTCTTTTAAAGACTTATAATAATCTATTGCCTCTAACCTATTTACTAGAGTTTTTTCAATAGGTAAATTTTTCTTTATAAGTTCGTTCATTTTATTACTTACAAGTTCTAAATCACTCTCAGTTATTTTCTTTTTTGTCTCAAAATATATTCCTTTATCAATAGAATGATTAATAATAATATTTGTATTTAATATTTCTTTAAAAGCAACTATAAGCATAAAAATCACACCATTTTGATATACTAAATTACCTATTGGTGACATATTATCATAAAACTTTAAACTACAATCTTCAAATACATTTTTTGATAACTCTGTAAGCATACCATTCAATTCGCCTATAATTATTTCATTTTCAAAATCTTCAGTAAAATCTTTTGATACACCAAGTAAAGATACCCCTTTAGGATATAAATAATTCTTCCCATTTACATTAACAGTTATACTTTCCACTTATATCTCCCTCTATTCTATAATTACATTGTATCATATTTATAAATAATTTGTCACTTTTTAATATGAATATTTATTTGTTTTACAGCTATTATATTAATGGGTGATATTTATGAATTTTATACCAAATGTTTTAGAAAAAACTAGTAACGGAGATAGAGTATATGATCTTTGTTCAAGATTATTAAAAGATAGAATTATTATACTTAATGGTGAAATTGATGATAATACTTCTAATATTATTGTATCTGAATTACTATATTTAGATTCCATTAACAATAGAGATATATCACTTTATATAAATTCTCCAGGTGGAAGTATTACAAGTGGAATGGCAATATATGACACAATGAACTATATAAAAAGTGATGTATCAACAATATGTATAGGCATGGCCGCATCTATGGCCGCATTCTTATTATCAAGTGGTCAGAAAGGAAAAAGATATATTTTACCTAATGCAGAAGTAATGATTCATCAACCTTTAGGAGGTGCATCTGGTCAAGCAACTGAAATAAAAATAGCCGCCGAAAGAATATTAAAACTAAAGAAGAAATTGAATAAAATTCTTTCAGAAAATACAGATCAACCTCTAGAAAAAATAGAAAATGATACTGAAAGAGATTATTTTATGGATTCAAAAGAAGCACTTGACTATAAAATAGTAGATAAAATTTTAGAAAAAGAAAAATAATGAAATCCTAAACAAGAATTTCATTATTTTTTTTAACTTATTTTCTTTAAAGCTTTTTTATGACTCATAAAAACTTCTTTTGATACATTATTTAATTTATATAAATTATTTAACTCTTCTATTACATCACGATATAATTTATACTCGTATCTATCTAAACCTCTAGAATTTTCTTTTGTTTCTAAAAAAGAAAACATTTTTTCTAGCTTTTTAATTCTATCCATATTTCGATTCCTCCTTTTGAGCAACGTTTTCAATACTATCATAATTAAAAACAGTTGTCAATAGAAAAATCAATCATCATTATCAGTAAAAATAAGTACTAATCTTAAAATTTCAAGAATTGAACTTATAAGAGACGCAACATATGTGAAAGCTGCGGCATAAAGTATTGATTTTACTCCTCCAACTTCTTCTTCACTAATTAATCCCAATTCATATAATTCTTTTCTTCCTCTTCTACTAGCATCAAATTCAACAGGTAAAGTTATAATTTGAAATAATAGCGCAAAAGATATTAAAACTATTCCTAATAGTAATAACTTTGATAAAGAAGTTGCTAAACTTATACATATAACTATATATCCCATATAATTACCAAAATTTACAAATGGAACTAACATATTTCTAAACTTTATTGGAAGATAACCTTCTTTATACTGAATCGCATGACCACATTCATGAGCGGCAACTGAAACAGACGCAATTGATGTTCCATCATATATATCAGAGGATAAATTAATTACCTTTTTACTGTTATTATAATGGTCAGTTAAATTACCTGATACTTCTCCAACACTTATATTAGATAAATTATTTTTCTCTAATATCATTTTTGCAGTCTCATAACCACTTATCTCTTTAATATTATCAATACTCCCATATTTCCTATATGTTTTTCTTAAAATAATGTCAGATAATGAGACTATTATAATTGAAAATACTACTATAATTAAATCCATATTATTTCAACTCCATCACGTGTGTCTTTTAGTTCTATTCCCATAGATAATAATTCTTCTCTTATCTCATCTGCTCTATCATAATTCTTCTCTCTTTTACATCTAGAGCGTTCATCAATTAAATCTTTCATCTCTTTCGTTAACTTATTCTTTTTTTCTTCCTTTAATAAATCTAAAGATAAAACTTTATCATATTCTTTTATTAAATGTAACTTAGATGCACTATTTAATCTTTCATCTTTTATAATATCAAATAAATATGTTATTACATTCGCAGTATTTAAATCATTTTCAAGTGACATACTAAACTTATTTAAATATTCATTAACTAAATCTTCATCTAACATTTCATCTTTATATTTTATATTCTTTATCTTATTTAATAATTTTTCATACGCAATCTTATTTTGATCTAATGCTTCATAAGAAAACATTAAATTATTTCTATAATGTGATTGAAGACACATAAATCTATAAACAAGTGGATTATATCCTTTTTCCTCTAATAAAGAAACTGTTAAAAATTCACCACTAGATTTACTCATCTTTCCATTTTTATCATTTAAAAATCCTCCATGTACCCAGTAGTTACACCATTTATGTCCTAAGTAACATTCACTTTGCGCAATTTCATTTGTATGATGTGGAAAAATATTATCAACTCCTCCACAATGAATATCTAAATGTTCACCTAAATACTTTAGTGCTATTCCTGAACATTCTATATGCCATCCTGGATATCCAACTCCCCATGGTGAATCCCATTTCATAGCTTGATCTTCAAACTTTGATTTAGTAAACCAAAGGCCAAAATCATATGGATTATGCTTATATTCATCATTTTCAACATCTTCCCTAACACCAACTAATAAATCCTCTTTATTTTTACCAGACAACTTATAATAATCAGAAAACTTATCCACATCAAAATAAACATTTCCATTAGATACATATGCATATCCATCTTCTTCTAACTTCTTAATAATCTTAATATATTCTCTAATATGATCAGATGCTTTCTCAACAATTCTAGGCTTTCTAATATTTAATTTCTTTATATCAGAAAAAAATGCATTAGTATAAAACTCAGAAATTTCATAAACTGTCTTATGTTCTCTTTTCGCACCTTTTAACATCTTGTCTTCGCCTTCATCCGCATCACTTGTCATATGTCCTACATCAGTTATATTCATAACCCTCATAACCTTGAAACCAATATATTCAAGTGTCTTTTCAAGTACATCTTCAAAAATATATGCTCTAATATTACCTATATGAGCATAATTATAAACTGTAGGCCCACATGTATACATCTTAACTAAACCTGGTTCATTTGATTCAAAAACTTCCACTTGTTTTGTAAGTGTATTATATATCTTCATTTTCATCACCCTTTAAAACATTTTATCATAAATACAACTTTTTATCTACTTCATTTCTATTTCTATTTTATTATTATATTCATAATTAGCACAAAAAAATGTAACATAAAGTTACATCTTTAATTTATTTAATTAATAAATATCTTATTTATATTCAATATACCTAGTATGAGATATTATCTTTTGAAACTTCTATTGCTGGACGTACACCGTAACGATCCGAAACAATACTGCTGCTGACGCTGCGGTTGTGAACATCCACGCTCCAAGCACTGTCAGAGGTGGACGCGCTAGGCGATTCTAACCATCCTCCAAATGTTTTTAAACTATCTGACGAATATTTTGTATTCTCCATTAAATATTTACATTTTGTGCTTAATTCTCCTGTAGTATTACTTCCTACTGTAAATCCACACCCTTCATTTACTTCCTGAGCAGTTAAAAATCTTGCTGCATATCCTTCATAACTAAATCTATTAAATATAACAGTTTCTGTTTCATCCGTTATGTTTCTTGTGGGATTTAGGCTTACATTTTTCCATTGACTTGTTGTTGGAAGCTGTTTAAATGCTGTTATTGGTCCATGCCCGTTTCTTCTTGATGCATCATATGCAGATGCTCTAGAATTTGATGCTACTCCTCCACTTACATTATTATAATAGATTAATACTGCTGTATTTGAATCTGTTGTTACTCCATTTGTCATATCTGATACATAATAAAATCTTTCTGTTTCTGGAGCATATACTCCATCTCCATTTACATCACAATCAAATGCATCTCCTGAATAAAGTATTCCATTTATTCCTAAATTTCCATATTTTATTGTATTATTTAATGCATATCCATCTCCTTGGCAATATGCATCAGTAGTTGAATTGCTGCATATTTCTGTATGAAGTGTAGTTGCTCTTTTACAAATAATTTTGTTACATTCATAACCTTCAGGACATTCTTTCTTAGCAGCTGCAACCTTATCTGTTGCTGTTTTATATACCTCATCTATTGCTCCTTGTACATTTGTTGATGTTAGTTTTGAACTTGAATTATCATATGATACATCTTTTGATATTATACTTGCTGCATATACACTTCCGGATGATATTAACATACCTATTAATATACCAACAAATATTTTTTTATTGTCTTTTATAAAATTCTTTATTTTCATATTTTCACTCCTAGTATATTGAATTTACTTTCTTACAAATTTTTTTAATATGAGATATTATCTTTTGAAACTTCTATTGCTGGGCGGACCCCGAACTCCATATCACTTTCTGCATGGGTGTAGTATATAGCACGGTGGTAAGCATCCACAGCCCAAACAGTGGTATAAGCAGACGCGTTAGATGTTTCCAACCATCCTCCATATGTATTTAAACTATCTGACGAATATTTTGTATTCTCCATTAAATATTTACATTTTGTACTTAATCCTTGAGTTGAATCTATTTTAGTTATGCCATCATTACACCCTTTATCTACTTCTTGATACGTTAATAATCTTGCGGCATATCCTTCATAACTAAATCTTGTTTTTCTAACGGTTCCTTTTTCATCTGTTGTGTTTCTTATAGTATTTGTTAGACTTACATTTTTCCATTGACTTGTTGTTGGAAGTTGTTCTTTAGCTGTTATTGGTCCATTTGTATATGCATTCCCATTTGTATCATATGCATATGCTGTAGAATTTGATGCCTCTCCATCACTTACATTATTATAATATACTAATACCGCTGTATTTAAATCACTTGTTACTCCATTCGCCATATCTGATACATAATAAAATCTTTCTGTTTCTGGATCATATACCCCATCTCCATTTACATCACAATCAAATGCATCTCCTGAAGAAGGCGTTCCTTTTGTTCCTAAATTTCCATATGTTATTTTATCATTTAATGCATATCCATCTGCTTGACAATGTGAAGAGGTGGATGAATTGCTACATATTTCTGTATGAAGTGTTGTTGCTCTTTTGCATATTGCATTTTTACATATTTTTCCATCAGGACATTCTTTTTTTGCTTCAGCTACTTTATCAGTCGCTGTTTTATATACTTCATCTATTGCTCCTTGTACATTATTTGATGTTAATTTTGAACTTGAATTATCATATGATACATCTTTTGATAATATATTAGCTGCATATACACTTCCAAATGAAAGTAATATGCAGATTAGTATTGTTAAAATATTTTTTTTATTGTCTTTTATAAAACTCTTTATTTTCATATTTTCACTCCTAATTATCTAATATATTTTTTATTTTATCTATTGCACATTGTACATTACTACATCCCATATTGTATGTATCTGTATAACTAATCATTGATGCCGTTAATCTAGTCCATTTAGCATACAATGTTACATTATTTTTATATGTAGTATTTGTAATAGATGATGTTATATACCCATTTTCATTTATTATCATTGTTCCACTACCATTTTCTTTTGTATAATATCCGCCAAATATATATCCTGTTTTTGATGGAATATTTATATTATTTGAAGATGTTGTCATACTTGTAGTTAATGCACTATCTAAATATATTCCTGTATTATATTTTTGATATATCATACTTGTTCCTTGTGTTATTGCGCTTGAAGAATTTAATGTAATTGTATATACATTTGGTTCATAATTTGCTACTAAAGAAGCATTTTCATATCCCATTGTAAATGTAGTTTGATTTAATAAACTTCCTGCTCCTTCTAATGTCCAAGATTTAAATGAATATCCTTCTTTTGTCGGATTAGCAATCTCTTTTGTTTCTCCATAATTCAAATTAAATTTTTGTATATCTGTTTTAGTATTCCATACACCTGTATTTGGATTAATACTTAATGAATAAGTATTTACTTTCCATATAGCATATAATGTTACAACATTATTATTAACTGATGTTAAATTTTTAACGCTAGCACCATCTAAATATAATGCTTCTGTTTTAGTTTTATCTGTATTCCATCCTACAAACGTATATCCTGTTTTTTGATATGTATTAGAAGTTAGATTATAACTTACTCCATAAGTATATGTACTATTTGGCATAGTTCCAGTAGCACCATTACCATCATATTTAACTTGATATGTGTTTACTGTATATTCTGCTGATAAAGTTGCATCTTCATATCCCATAGTAAATACACTTTGATTAAATGTACTTCCTTGTCCATTTAAAGTCCATCCTGTAAATGTATATCCTTCTTTTTCTGGATTTAGAATAATTTTTGTTTCTTTATAACTTAAATTATAAGTTTTACTTGCTTCACCATTATTAGTATTAACTGTTAATGTATATGTATTCACTTCCCATTTAGCAATTAAAGTAGTATTAGCTAAATATTTTGTAGTACTCATTTGAATAACACCTGAAGAATTTATAATTGGTGAAGTAGATGTTTCAGATTCATAATATCCTTTAAATGTATATCCTATTTTACTTGGAACAGTTATATTTGTTATCTTATTTTGACAATCTATACTACTATATATTCCATCATTATATTTTTCATAAATACTTGTAGTTCCAGATTCATCAGCACCTTTATTATCTAAAGTAATTGTATATACATTTGGATTATAATTTGCAATTATTACTGCATCTTCACTACCCATAGTAAATATATTACCAGAAATAGAACTACTAACTCCAACTACTGACCAATTAACAAATGTATATCCTGTTTTTTCTGGATTATCTATTTGTTTAGTTTCTTTATATTTTAAATTGTAAACTTTATTATCAACACCATTATTAGTATTAACTGTTAATGTATATGTATTTATATTATATCTTGCATATAATGTTGTATTACTTAAAATATCTACTACAGAATCTTCTTTTATTTTTACTCCATCTGTTTTAGATGTGTACCATCCATCAAATGTATATCCTTCTTTTGATACTTCTCTTAATGTTCCATATTTTTGATCATATGTTACTTCTTTTGTTTCACTTAATATTTCTCCATCATTATCATATGAAACTATATATTTATTTGCTTCATATACTGCATATAGTGTTACTGCTGATTTTATACTTGTTGTAAAATCAAATTCTGTTTTCTTATCTAAGCTCCAATATTTAAATGTATATCCTGTTTTTCCTTTTGAATCTAATTTTTCTACTGCATCACCATAATCTACGTCTTTAACAGTAATTCTATTATCATCATTAAATGATACTCCATTTTTTATCTTCTTATATGTACTATACAATTTAATATTTTCTTTTACTGGAGTATTAAAATCAAATAAATCTGTTTTATTTAAACTCCATCCTGTAAATACATATCCTTCTTTTGAAACTGTAGGTATATCATTCTGATTTATTTTATTATTATATTCAATAGTTAAATCTTTTACATTTTTATCATCATCTATAAATGATACTGTATAAGTATTTATTTTAAATACTGCATATAACGTCATATCACTTATTACTGTTATTGGTGAATATTCTTCTCCACCATCAGTTAATGACCAATATTTAAATGTATATCCTTCTTTTGTTGGTTCCTCTGGAGTTAATACTGTTCCATATTCATATGTTTCTTCTTGTGAACTTACTCCATCTATTACATATATTACTGAATATGATTTTATTTGATATACTGCATATAAAGTTATATCTTTTGTTACTGGTGTATTAAAATCGTATTCTTCTCCATTTTCTTCTAAACTCCAATATTTAAATGTATATTGTTCTTTAGTTGGATTACTTACTGTATTTTCTAATGTATCCTTATATAATACCTTTCTTGTATCATATACTGTCTC
>CAKPEJ010000011.1 GCA_934149325.1 uncultured Bacilli bacterium | reverse complement strand
CGGGAAGTAGCACAACTTGGCAGTGCACATGGTTTGGGACCATGAGGTTGCAGGTTCAAATCCTGTCTTCCCGACCATTTAGTTTATATACCCTTATTTTTATAAGGGTTTTATTTTACTTTTGAACCTGCAACCTCTTAATGCATTTTATTATGCATAAAATTAAAAATTGTAATTTAATGTAATTTTACAGGATTAATTTCCTGATTTTTTTGTTTTATTTAATAAAATCAAACAATAATTCTAAATTTTCTTCTTTTATACAAAATTTTGTTCCGTGATCATGAACTTGTCCTATTTTTTTCCCTGTTTGAAATAAATCAATTGTAAAAGCAATACGTATATATCCTTTATCTAGTAAATCAATAAATTTATCAAAGTTTTTTAGCTTATAGAATTTATAATCTGTATATTTTATAAATAATTTATTATGTGAAAATCTTTTTTCCCCATTTATCATACATAAAAAGTTAAGCTTTCTATACAATTTTTCTTTTAATAAATCAAATGACCAAGATGAGTATTTATCAATTATTTTATATTTGTTGTCGTATATTTCTAAAATAACTTTTTTGTTTTCTCTGTCAACATTTAATTTAACGAAATAATTGCTTTTTATTTTTTTATAATAACCGCCATAACAAGAAAAATTTAGAACTTTTTGAGATTTACAATTTATATAACCATATTTTTCATATAATCTCTTAGTTTCAAATAAGTAACTATCTGGTGATGCACAAAAGAGAGATACATATTTTTCTTTAGTGGCAACCTTTGTTTTTATTTCAATGGAATTGTAATCTGGAATTTCAAAGTTTTCGGAATGAATTTCTAAAAATTCTTCTAACATTATTCCTGCAACATTGCTATTCTTATTATTACATTCTATCCATCCTTTATCAATAATTTTATTTAATTTTTCTGATAACTCTTCTATATCATTCATCGATTTTTCCTCCTTCACTTATTATATACGCGATTTATCCCTAAAAACCCCCTAAAAATTTAAAGAAAGTTGAAAAAATGAATAATATTATCGTATTTTTAAATAGAATTGTTTTATCAAAAGAACGTCTAAAACTCAAATAATACTAATTAAATTTCTCTTATAACTAAAGGATTAAATGTTTCTATATAATAACCTTTATTTATTATATTTTTTAATACATCATTTATTAAATCAACCTCGTTATATCCTGACTTATAACTATTAATTATTTGAATTAATCCTTTGTTAAATTTCTTTTTAAAAAGTATATCATTTGTTATTGTTTCAACGATTTGTTGTCTATTTTGTTTACTCATAGTTATCATCCTTTTCTATATTATATAGCAAAAAGTCGGGTTTGACTAGGTGTAAAATTAAAAATTTATTAAGTATACTAAAGTTGTGGTGATTAATCTTATGGAAGTAAAAGAATATATAATACAAGAATGTTTTAGCCTTAACTTAAGATGGTATAGATATAAAAAGAATTATACACAGGAAAAATTAGCTGAGTTATCAAATTTAACAGCAAAATATATAAGTGATTTGGAACGAGGTAAATATAGTCCGAGTTTATCCAAGATTCAGGATTTAGCAGAAGCACTTGAGATTGAGCCATATAAATTAATAAAGCCCAGTGATGATGTTATTATTTTTAAAAAATAACGTGTAAATGAATAAATATTTATTTAATTTTTATACTATTAAATGTATATTTATGATATAATGTCATTATTAATGGAGGTATTTATGGAAAAAGAAGAAAAGAAAATTTGTTCATGTGATGATCATTGCTCTGATAATTGTTCATGTGGTGATGAATGTAATTGTCATGATTCAGAACCTATTATCGTAGAAATGGAAGACGTTAATGGAGAAAAAGTAAAAGTTGAAGTTATTGCAACATTTGAAGATAATGGAAAAAACTATGCAATAGTTAATGATTTAGATAATATAGATAATTCTTATATATTTGAAATTCAATCTGCAGAGGAAGGAGATATTTTAACAAGTATCGACGATGAAGATGAATTTGAAAGATTATGCAAAGTTATTGAAGAATTAACAAAATAGTAGTTGACTTTAATAAATTATGTATGTTATAATCTATTTGCAATTTATTTATTGCAAATATCTGGGGCTTTAGCTCAGCTGGCTAGAGCGTCTCGCTTGCACCGAGAAGGTCAGGGGTTCGAATCCCCTAAGCTCCACCAATATGAGATTTAACTTGGGTAATGATTACCTAAGTTTTTTTTGTAAATAAATGTAAATTTATATTTTTTTCAATATAATAATGAATTTTATATGGTATATTTTACCTAGAGGTATTGAAAAATGCATGAAAAGATAAAAAACGAGTTGAATAACCTACTATTGAAAAGTATACCAAAATCAAATCAACAAAACATAAAAAAATGGTTGATGGAAGAGAATAATTTAACTTATTTAGAAAAAATTTTATTAATCTCAAAAGAAGTTAAATTGAATACAATAGATAATGAAAAAATTACTGATTATTTGAAAAAAATAGATGATAATATAAAGGATGCGGTAGATGTTTTAAGTATTTATCAAAATGCCAAATTAAAACAAGAAAGAGATACAGTAAATAAAAAAATTCAAATTTTAAAAGACAGTGGTGCAGAGCTTGAATTAATAAATGCAAATCCTAAATTAGGGTTTAATTATCCATTTTTGTTGTTTATTCCACCTAAATTTAATGAAAATCATATAAATAGTTTAATATTTCATTGCTGTAATACACCATATGCATCTATTAATTATCAAAATGCTGAAGAATTTACTATGATAAATCAATTATCTGGCAAACAAAATTTGCCATTAGACATTTCAGTTCAATGTATACAACCACTTATTATTCCAATCATTCCAAGATTTAGAGGATATAATCCTGAATATATAGATGATGGTATTCAAAGAGGTACAATTGATAATTTCAAAAAGGAACAGAAAAAACTAAATGATAAATATCAAATGAATGATCAAGAAATAAATTATGAATTTAATAGATCTGATAATATATTAGAACAACAAATTAATATGTGTAATTGTGCGATTTCATATTTAAAGGAACATGGCATAAATATGAGTGACAAAATTATAATTGAAGGTCATTCTGCTGGCTCAAAAACAGCTACAAGTTTGATAAATAAATATCCAGAAAAAATTTCAGGATATATTATAGGAGGTACTACAGGATTTGCAGAGGTTAAGGATAAAAATATACCTGGAGTTTTATATAATGGTGAATTAGATAAAAACAATCCAAGAAAAATTCATGTTTCTGAAAATGGCATGATAGAATCTGAAAATAAAACAAGTTATCCGGATATTTATGTGAGTTGGTTAAAAGAAAAATATGATAAATCATATAACGAATGGCATAAATTAAATCAAGATAAATCTGATAAAGATTTTGATATTGTAATGTATGATATAAGAAAACAACACGAAAAGGAAAATAATAATAAAAATGTTAATAATATTTTTGTAAGAGGTTTTGGGCATAATGCTATTGAATCAAAAGAAGTTTTTGATGCTTCTATTAATTTTGTAAATAAAACGGTAAAAGAGCAAAATAAAAATGATAAGATAGATTTTGTTAACAAAAATGACACACAAAAAACACAAAAAACAATAAATATGTCTAATACAGAATATCAAATTTATTTACAATTAAAAGAAAAGCAAAGAATAAGGCATAAACAGAGTCAAAAAGAACAAGAAAAATCCATGACTTATAATAATTCTTATGGTTTTGTAAATTTATTGTTTTTGTCAATGATTATAGCAATTATAACGATTTTTTGCTTATATTTTCTTATGAAATAGGTGATCATAATATGAATATTAATGAATTAATAAAAAAATACAGTGCCGAAGATATTGATAATCAAACAAAAATAAAAAGAATATTAATTTTGAATGCTAAAATAAAAAAAGATTCTATAGATAAAGAGATAAACGAATTAATAGACAATTTTGTTATTGAATTTAATCAAAGTGATTTAGATTATGACTATGAAAAGAATCTAAATCATATGTTGATTTTATTAAAAGGTGATATATTATATTCTGATTTTTGTAAGAAGTTTAATTTTAATAATGGCAAATTTTCTATAGATGATTTAGAAAAAAAGATTTATAAAGAAGAAATTGAAACGGGTTATAATTATGATGAACTAAAAAATGATATAAAGTTATATAATATATTAATGACGATAGATGAAAAAAATAAAAATCTTAGAGAAGAACTATTAAGTGTGCTTAATAAAATAGTTAATGAAGAATATAATGAGGCTCAACTGAGTTTAATGAAAAATAAAATATTTGAATTATATAAAAATAATATATTGGATAAAGTGACATATTTATATTCTATGGAGTTTATAAATTATTTGAATTCCAAAATTTATTTGTAACATAAAAAAATCATAAGTTTGATGTATCCCTATCGGATTCACATCATAATTTATGATTTTTATTTTCCATATTCGTTTTCATACTTATTTTTATTGTTTATATTTATAACTATACCAATAATTATCATATAGCTTATTAAACTAGATCCACCATAACTAATAAAAGGTAATGTTATACCTGTTATTGGAAGTAATCCTATATTCATACCTATATTTTGAATTTGTTGAAATATTATCATTGATAATATTCCTGATATGATATATTTATCTTTACCACTAGATTTTATTCCTACTTTTATTAATTGATAGTCAAAATAAATAATTAATAGTAACAATATACTTGCACCAATAAATCCAAAATTAGTTGTAAATACTGAAAATATAAAGTCTGTTTGTGGTTCTGGAAAATATATAGGATTATTATTTAGTCCATATCCAAATAAGCCTGCACTACCTGATGAGGCAAGAGCATTTGTAAGCTGCATTCCTGCACCATTAGACCAGTCTAAAAGTCTATCCATTCTATAAAAAAAATCAGTTCCAAATATACTTATAAATGTATTTTGTTGTTTAAAGAACAAATAGAAAAATGCAAATAACACTATTGCCATAAATATAATTCCGATAAAAAACCATCTATATCTTATTCCAAAAATGAAAAGCATTATTAATAAGATAATAAAATATATAAATACGATTCCTGTATCTGGTTCTAGAAATGTTAAAATTGTAGGTATAAGAGTTAGTATGAAACATTTAAATATTACTTTAACTTCATCTCTTAAAGTTCTCTGATAATTTTTTTTACAACTTTTTTCTAATTCCTTTGCAATCATTAAAATTAGAAAAATTTTCATAAATTCGCTAGGTTGAAATGATCCAATGCCCGGAATTGTAAACCAACATCTTGAACCATTTGCTTCAGTTCCAAAAAATAAAACTAAAACAAGTAATATATTACCAATTATATAAAGAATGTTAATTAAATTATCATTTGTTTGATTTTTTTTCCTTGATATAAAAATAACAAGTATAAATCCTATTAAATACCAAATTATTTGTTTTATATATAAATCATTAAAAGAACTAGATAACATTGTCTGAGAACTATATATTGTTATTATACTAATGACAGAAAATAATATTATAGGTATTACTATTCTTAAGTTATTGATTTTTTTATAATTCATGTTTTATCACCATCTTTATTATAATAACTAAATATGTAAATATTTGTCGAAGTTTGCATAATATTTATTAAAGGAGTGAAATTATGAAAAAAATATTACCAAGTTTATATAGAGGTAAAGGAAAAGTACAAAATAAAAATCAAAATATGACAGTATTAAAGTCAGTGGAAGAGAATGTTAAAAATGTTGTTGCATATGAAAGTTCATCAAACTCTAAAAATGTTTCTTCAAAGATAAAAGATATTTTCAATTCTCCAAGTTATGTTTATAAAGCAGATGTTATTATAGAAATGAATGATGGTCAAAGTCTAAAAAAAACTATCATTGGAAGAACCAATAATAGTTTAATAACAATAGATGATGAATTAATTGATGTAAGTAAGATATCTAAAATTGATTTTCTTAGATAGATTCAATAAATGTATCACCTAAACATCTTATACAACAAATACATTCTAAATTCATAGTAAAGAATGATTCAGTTGCAGTATAAGTTCCATCTTGATTAGCAATTAAAACTCTGAATGTTGCACAACAATTATCTATTTTTTCAACTCTAAATACAGATGAGTAAGCTTCTGGAGTTGCACTTCTAGTTGTAGGAGCACTCCATGGAGTTGTTCCATTACTCATGCATGTATAAAGTATAATAGGTCTTGTATTGTAATATAAACATGAGAATTGTCCCAAAGTTGGTTTATCACAACTTTCTAAACAATTATCTTCAGTGTCTGCATTTTTTTGTAATAGATATATAACTTTTAATATATCACTTATACAGTTGCAATTATTTTTACACATATATATTCCACCCCTTTATTATATTTTCTATTATAAGATATTCATTTATAACTCAAAAGTGTAGGTATTTGCTTGAGTTTTTAATAAAATATAGTATAATTGTATTAGGTGATAAAAAATGAATATTCAATATTTAATTATAATTTTAGTACTTTTATTTATTTTGCTTATTGTTTTAAAGGCAACAAAAAAAGATTTTCATATAGAAGCTAATAAACTTATTGATTATTTGGGTGGTAAAGATAATATTATTAATATTGAAATTAATATGTCTAGATTTAAGGTAACATTAAAGGATGTTAGTATTGTAAATAAAGATGCAATTCAGAAATTAGGTGCAAAAGGTATCGTAGAGATTGATAATCAATTAAAAATAATATTAGGTCCAAATGCAAAACAGTTAAAAAAATATATTGATGATTTAAAAAAATAGGATTTTAATTTTAAGATCCTATTTTATTTAGCCTATAAATATTAAATGATGGTCTATTGAATAATCTATAATCAATAACAGTATTTCCAATTCCACTTGATATATACATATCAGTATTATCGATTTTATAATGTGGTTTATAATATTTTTTAGCACCCTTTGGAGTTAAGATTGCTCCATATATTGGTAATCTAATTTGACCATTATGTGAATGACCTGCGAGTACTAGATTAAAATTATACTGTTTTATATCATCAAATGTATCAGGTTTATGCATCAATAAAATTTTATAACTAACATTATGTTTTTGAATCACATCATTTAGCCAAAGTCCATTACTATCATTATTTAATCCTGCGAGCAAGATTGCTTCATTGTTTTTATTAAAGATAAGTTCATATGTATCATCTAGTGATATAAAATTTGCATCTTCAAAAATTTTGTTATAACTTTTACATTTTACATCATGATTTCCAGTTATGAAATATTTTCCATATGTACTATTCATTTTGGTAAGTTCATTTGTTATATTTGTTGCATCACTATCAGTAAGTGAATAGTTTTTATCTATGAAATCTCCAGTGAAAACGATTAAATCAGGTTTGGTTTCATTTAACTTTTTTACTAGTGTTTTTAATTTATCCATGCCAGTAACTTTATTATAATGAAAATCTGAAAAATGTGCAATTTTAAACCCTGTATATCCATTAGGTATATTTTCATTATTTATATAATAGTCTTTTAAAATAAGTCCTGATGTACCAATGTATTTTGCATATACTACCGTCAATGATATAATCAGCACAATTACAAAAAATAATTTTCTAAAAAATGAGTTGTTTTTTTTCTCATTTTCATCATATAGTATATTTTCTTCAGAATCTTTCTTCATATTAGCCTCCTATAAATTGAATAATAAGTAATGTAAGATTATGTATAGAATGTAATGTCATTGTTGTAAATATATTTTTCGTTTTAGCATAGATATATGCAAAGTCAAGTCCCATTATTATATATGGTATACCCATAAGTATCTCATTAATTCCTTCATTTCCTGTTCCAACAACATGTATAAGCCCAAATATTAATCCACTCATTAAAACAAACAATACATTATCATTAAATAAATTTTTAATAGATTTTCTAAAGATTAATTCTTCTACAATAGGTGCATACATTACAGAAGAAAAACTCATATATAATGGATAGTATTTTATCAAAGTTCTAACGTTTTGTTCATTAGTTGACATTTCCATACCTGTTACTTTTACTAAGAGTGCATTTGCAATTCCCATCAAAATAACACCAAGTAAGTATAAAGGTGCATATTTAAAAATATAACCAGATCCGTTTTCTTTGAAATCTTTAAAGTCTTCTTTTAATTCTTTTCTATAAATAAAAACAAGACTTACAAGATATATAATATCTATTACAAATAAGTATATATTTTTTTGTATAAAATTTAATTTACTAACATCTATACCTAATGCGTTTATAATTATTAATACAATTGCCTCATACAAAAAATATGATAGTAATATTAGTAAATTTTTGATTATTTTTTTCATAAATTTCCCTCTTATCTTTCTATATTATATAATTATATCAAAAAAATCGCATTTTTGTATGCAAATTTATAAATTGTATGATATAATTGTCTTGACAACGAAGAGTGAGGCAAAAACCTCACTCTTTAATATAATGGAGGAATATATATGCTTGAGAAAATTAGAGCGTCAATTGAAGAACCATTGAAAAATGAGAAAATTGATGTAGTTGATGTTTACTTTGAGGAAGAAGAAGGGGTAAAAAATTTAGTAATAGTGATTGACAAAAAACCATATGTAGATATAGATACATGTGTTTTGGCAACGCATATAATAAATCCAATATTGGATGAAGAAGATTTAATAGAAGATAGTTATGTACTAGATGTATGTTCAAAAGGAGTGGAAGAGTAATGAATGGTAAAGAATTTATAAAAGCAGCAAAATTTTTATCTGAAGAAAAAGGAATAAGTGAAGATAAGATATTTGAATATATGGAACAAGCATTAGCAGCTGCTTATAAAAAGAATTATAATGCATCAAATGTTAGAGTTGAGATTGATAAAGATACTGGAGATATAAAAGTTATATCTTATAAAAAAGTAGTTGATGAAATTAATATGGAAGACGAAGAAGATGCTCAAGTATTATTAGAAGAAATTCAAGATGAGATTCCTGACATTAAGGTTGGAGAAGTAATAGAAGAAGAAGTAACTCCAAAAGATTTTGGTAGGGTTGCCGCATCAACAGCAAAACAAGTATTGACACAAAAGGTTCGTGAAGCTGAAAGAGAAAGTATAATGAATGAGTTTGAAGATAAAGAAGGTGAACTTTTAGTTGGGACTTTATCAAGAGAAGATGTACAAAATTATTATGTTGATTTAGGTAGAGCTCATGGTATTCTTCCAAAAAGTGAAATAATTCCAGGTGAAGAATTAAAGATGGGGTCACAAGTTAAAGTATATGTTGTCAAAATACAAGAAGCTCAAAAGGGAGGACCTGTAATATTGCTTTCAAGAACTCATTATGGATTTGTAAAAAGATTACTTGAAAGAGAAATACCAGAATTAACTGAAGGAATTGTTATTTTATATAGTGTAGCAAGAGATCCAGGTGTTAGAAGTAAAATAGCTGTTTATTCAGAAGATGATAAGATTGATGCTGTAGGAGCATGTATAGGTGAAAAAGGTATTAGAATTAATAATATTTCAAAAGAATTAAATGGAGAAAAAATAGATGTTGTTAGATATGATAAAGATTTAGTAACATTTATAAAAAATGCATTAAGTCCTGCAAAAGACGTTGAAGTATATATTTTAGATCCAAAAAATAATCAAGCAGTTGCAGTTGCTGAAGGAGAAAATTTATCACTTGCAATTGGAAAAAAAGGTCAAAATGTAAAATTAGCAGCAAAATTAACTAAATGCAGAATTGATGTAAAAACACCTAATCAAATTCAAGAAGAAGGAATTAATATTTATAAATATTATGAAGCATAAGGAGGCTAATATGAAAGTAAAAAAAGTGCCACTTAGAACTTGTGTTGTAACAAAGGAAAAATTAGAAAAAAAAGATTTAATTAGAATAGTAAAAAATAATGAAGGAAAAGTATTTGTAGATCCAACTTCTAAAGCAAATGGTAGAGGTGTATATATCAAGAAAGATATTAATGCTTTAGAAAAAGCAAAGAAAACAAAGGCATTAGATAAACATTTAGAAGTAAATGTAGATGATAGTATATATGATGACATAGAAAAAATTATTAATAATTAATTAATAATGTTTAGGGGGTAAAAAATGTCAGATAAGAGAAAAGAATATCTTAGCTGGGATGAATATTTTATGGCAAATGCCATTTTGGTGTCAGCAAGAAGTAAAGATCCACATAATAGAGTGGGAGCATGTATTGTTAATTCTGAAAATAAGGTTATATCTGTAGGATACAATGGATTACCTAGAGGGATGGATGATGATTCATTTGATTGGTCTTCATCTGGAGAATTAACAGGAATAAAAAAATATACTAAAGACTATTATGTAGTACATGCAGAAAGAAATGCAATATTAAATTGTAGAGGTAGTTTAGATGATTTAAAAGACAGCACACTTTATGTTACATGGTTTCCTTGTACAGAGTGTACAAAAGAGATAATACAATCTGGTATAAAAAAAGTTGTTTACTTAAGAATGTATCCTAAAAAAGAATTGGTAGAAATTAGTAAATATATGTTTGAACAAGCAGGTGTAGAAGTAGTACCATATGATAATTATGATATTACAAAAGAAGAAGTTGAAACAAAAACAGATAGTGTATTAAAAATTGTAAAAAGTTTTAATAGATAAATTTAAAAGGAGGCGAATAGCTTATGATGAGTGTTAAAGAGTATGCAGAAGATGCAAATATAAGTATTGAAAAGGTTTTAGAAATGGCTAAATCTTTAGGTTATGATGTTTCTAAAGAAGATGATATGCTTACATATGATGCAATAATTGATTTAGATAATATTACTCCAAGTAATGTTGAAGAAGAAAATACGTATATTGAGGAAGATATTGAAGAAAAAGATTATGATTTAGAAGATGAACTTGATGATAAAGCAGAAAATCTTGCTTCAGCATCTAATATAAAATATAAGGACAATTCTTCTAAACAAAAAAAGGTTAAGAAGAATTCTTCTAAAGAAATAAATGCAAAGAAGAAGGAAATGTACAAAAATAAAGAAAAACTTACTCAGAATGTAGCTGTTGCAGAAGAAAATGAAGTTATATACAAAGAAGGTATGACTGTTTCAGAATTTTCTGAAGTATTAGGTGTTCCAGCAACAGAAGTTATAAAAAAATTAATTTCACTTGGTATAATGGCAAGTTTAAATAATTCAATTGCTTTTGATGTTGCAGAAGTATTAGCGCTAGACTATGGTAAAAAGATAAAAACATTTGAATCACAAGATAAAACTAATTTTGAAAAATTAGAAATTGTAGATAAAGAAGAAGATTTAGTCGAAAGACCAGCAGTTGTTACAATAATGGGACATGTTGATCATGGTAAAACAAGTTTGCTTGATTATATAAGACATAGTAGTGTTGTTGATGGTGAATTTGGTGGAATTACACAACATATTGGAGCTTATCAAATTGAAAAAAATGGAAAGAAAATAACATTTATAGATACACCAGGACATGCTGCATTTACTGAAATGAGAGCAAGAGGTGCATCTGTTACAGATATTGTTATTATAATTGTTGCAGCTGATGATGGTGTAATGCCGCAAACAGAAGAAGCTATCGATCATGCAAAGGCTGCAGGAGTTCCAATAATAGTTGCAGTAAATAAGATTGATAAGCCAGGAGCAAATCCAGAAAAAGTAATGACAGAAATGGCTGCAAGAGGATTAACACCAGAAGCATGGGGTGGAGATGTTATATATAATAATATTTCTGCTTTAACAGGAGAAGGTATTGATGAGCTTTTAAATAGTATACAATTAGTTGCTGAAATGAGTGAATTAAAAGCTAATCCAAATAGATATGCATTAGGTACTGTTATAGAATCAAAATTAGATAAACATGTTGGCTCTACAGTAACATTACTTGTTCAAAATGGTACTTTGAGACTAGGAGATCCTATTGTAGTTGGTACAACGTATGGTAAGGTTCGTACTTTAAAAGATGATTTAGGAAGAGAAGTTGTTGAAGCACTTCCTTCTATGCCAGTTGAAATAACAGGACTTAATGATGTTCCATCATCTGGTGATAGATTTATGGCTTTTGAAACTGAAAAGGAAGCACGTTCAATTGCAGAAGAAAGATTGCAACAATTTAAAGAGAAAAATACAGTTGTTAAGTCATCAGTTACTTTAGATGATTTATTCGATAGAATAAAAGATGGCGTTAAAGAAATTAATATTGTTTTAAAAACAGATGTTAAAGGTACTGAAGAGGCTGTCAAAAATGCATTAGAAAAAGTAGAAGTTGAAGGTGTTAGAGTTAATATAATAAGAAGCGGTGTTGGAACAATTACAGAAAGCGATATCGTTTTAGCAAATGCTTCTAATGCAATAATTATTGGTTTTAACGTTAGACCAAGTGCAAAAACTTTAGATGTTGCTAAAGAATACAATGTTGATATAAGACTTCATAATATAATTTATAAAGTAATAGAAGAGTTAGAAGATGCTATGAAGGGAATGCTTGATCCAGAATATGAAGAAAAAATTATTGGTTCAGCTGAAGTAAGAAAATTATTTAAATTTTCAAAAGTTGGAACAATCGCTGGTTCAATGGTTATTGATGGAGTAATAAAATCAAATGCAAAAGCAAGATTAATAAGAGACGGTGTTGTTGTATATGATGGAAACATTAATACACTTCAAAAAGAAAAAGATCAAGTTAAAGAAATGAAAAAAGGTTTCGAATGCGGTATTACATTAGAAAATTACAGTGATATAAAGGAAAAAGATATAATAGAAGCATATGAAATGGTAGAAATAAAAAGATAATCATTTTAGTAAGAGGTGATGAAAATGAGTATAAAAGTAGAAAGACTTGCTAATTTATTAGTAAAAGAAATTAGTGAAATACTAATGAATGAAGTAAAAGATGAAGATATTAAATTTGTAACTATTACTCATATTGATTTATCTAGTGATTTATCTTATGCAAAAGTTTATTGTACTGTATTAAATGATGAATTACGTGATAAATGTATGCATGATTTAAGGCATGCAAAGGGATTTATTAGATCAGAACTTATAAAAAGAAAAATTGAAATGAGAAAAATACCTGAATTAGATTTTGTATATGATGAATCTATTGAATATGGTAATAAAATAGAAAAAATTATTAAAAAAATTCATGAAGAAGATTAATTTCTTCTTTTTTTTTCAAAATGCTTTTAATATTCTATTTTTTAAGTTATAATGATAAAAAGTAAGGTAGTGATAGTATATGAATTTTCTAGATAATATAGGTGTTTCGTTTAAAGCAAATTATTTAGTGCAAGGTGATAATAAAGAAAAATGTTTATTTTCTAAAAAAAATAAAATTAAAAATATTGAGTTATATGTTAGAAAAGATGGAAAAGATTTTAGCGTTGAATCTATTTTTGATACATATAATGGTAATGTTATCTTTAATTTTCCAGCGATAAATATAAATCTAGAAAATTTAAATACTATTGAATCTAATTTTCAGAAAATACTAAAATATAATATAAAATCTATAATAATTAAAGCATCTAGTTTAACTATGGAGGACTATGAATGGTCTACAAATGAGGAGCAATTAGAATACATATCTAAAATAGCTTTAGGAATCGCAACACTTGCTTCAAATAGAGTTCAAATATTCATTGAAAATACAAGAAACTATGAAAATTCAGAAGGCTTTTTTGGACAAAATTTAAATCAAATATCTGATTTATTGGTTTATTCAAGAAAAACTCTTGTAAATAATTTTAAATTTAGTGAAGATGATGCTAATAAATATGTAAAAGTGTGTTTTAATGTAAGTAATTTTATAAATGATCAAAGTAATGATATAAATAAATGGTTTGATGTTTTAAATTCAAATATAGGATGTATTAAGTATAATGATGATGAAAATATTGAGAATGTTTCTGAAATTATTTTATCTAATTGTATAAAATATAATATAGATATTCCTATTTTATTAATTGAAAAAATAGAGTTAGAGGAAATTAAACCGAAGTATGAAAAATATTATGGGTATATAAAGAATTTTTGTATTAAAAATAACCTTAATTTAAATGAAGAAGTAAATGAAGATGGATTTACTAATATAGTAGTAATATCAATGATTGTATTAACAATTTTAATAGGTATATTAATGGTATATGTTAAATTTAATAGTTAGAAATTTGACTATAAGTCTTAATTATGATAGAATTAGTTTGCTTTTATGAAAAAGCGAAGAGGTGAATATATTGAAAATATGTAGATTAGTTAATGAAAAAATCTTAGTAACATTTTTATGTTCAATGATTAGTTTGTTAACATTATCAGGTATATTGTCACAAATAGATACAAATAAAACTGCAGATTTATCAAAGGCAAAAGCATCAGTTAATAATACTGAAGAAATAAAAGTTGATATGATTGAAGTTTATTCTAAAAATGATACATTAACACAAAGAAAAATAGTATATGATGGAATGACTATTGAAGAGCTTACAGCAAAATTAAATAGATCATTAGGTTCTACAATGACTGGAAAAGGTGAGTTAATAGCTACATATTCATTACAAAGAGGTGTAGATCCATATTTAGCAATGGGTGTTATGCTTTTAGAAACAGGATGTAAATGGTCATGTAGTGGACTTGTTCAAAAGTGTAATAATGTTGGAGGACAAAAAGGTAGTCCAAATTGTAGTGGTGGTTATAGATCATATCCAACACTTGATGATGGAATAAGAGGTTTTATAGATAACTTAGCTGATAATTATTATGCTGTTGGATTAAATACTCCAGAGGCAATGAATAAAAAATATGCAGAAAGTGGAGCTTGGGCTGTTAAAGTAAGAAATTATATGTCACAAGTTCAAGCTAAATAGATTCAATAATTTTTGAATCTTTTTTATTTTGATTTTTTTCAAATTTATAATATAATATGGCTAGGTGATTTTATGAATGGGATATTGGTAATTAATAAAGATGCTGGTATGACTAGTAGAGATGTAGTAAACGTAGCGTGTAAAAAGTTAAATACAAAAAAAATAGGTCATACAGGAACACTTGATCCTATGGCAAAAGGTGTTCTAGTATTATGTGTTAATAAGGCATTAAAAGTTGTTAATGAAATTACTTGTTATGATAAAGAATATGTCGCAGAAGTTACACTTGGTTATAATACTGATACATTAGATAGTACAGGAAATATTTTGGAAAAAAAATCAGTAAAAGAATTAACAAAAGAAAAGTTAGTTGATGTATTAAAATCCTTTGTAGGCGAATATGAAATGGAAGTTCCAAAATATAGTGCAGTAAAAGTAAATGGGAAAAAGCTTTATGAATATGCTAGAAATAATGAAGAAGTTATTCTTCCTATAAAAAAAGTTACTGTGTATGAAATAGAATTAATTGATGACATAAAAAAAGAAAATGAAATTATAAAATTTAATTTTAGATGTAAAGTATCTAAAGGAACATATATTAGAAGCCTTATAAGAGATATATGTAAAAAACTAGGTGAACTAGGTGTCATGTCAGATTTAGTGCGTACAAAACAAGGAGATTTTTGTATTGAAGATGCTATTAAAATAGATGAATTAGATGAAAATACTAATCTTATTAATATAAAAGATGTGTTAAAATTACCTATGGTTGAAGTTGATGAATTTTTATATAATAAAATTAAAAATGGATGTAAGTTAGAAAACAGATATGCATATGAAAAATTTTGTTATATATATAATAATGAAGTAGTCGCAATATATATTGTTGATGATGACAAAAGTAAAGTAAAACCATTTAAGGTTTTATAATAAATTGATGGGGGAAAAGGTTATGAAGAAAGAAACTTTATTAAAATTAATTTTAAATACAAAAAATTTGAAGGATTCTATATTATTAAATCTTCATTCTATAAGTGAATTAACAGAAGAAGAATCAGAAAGTTTTTGTGATGTATGTATTTCAAATGATGAATTTTTTGAAAGGGAAACATTAGAATATATATTAGATTTATATTATAATCTTTCATTTTTGCAAGACGATGAAAGTAAGAGCGAAGTAATTGATATCATTAGTGAGTTAATTAATAATGATTATGTAAAAACTTCTGAAGATTTTAATGAAATATTAAGTACAATAGGTAAAATATTGTTTTTATCAACTAGTGAAATTATTGATTGTGATATAGAAAATGAAGATTATTATAAAATTTACATGATAAAGAAATATACAAGTCTATACAATAATTTATTATGTAATGACCTAGTTATTATTCAAGATTATGAATTATATTCAAATAAATTTATAGAATTATTATATGATTTAAAAAATACAAGTACAAACAATACTGAAGATTTTACTGATAAATGTCTTAGTAGAATTGATGGATTTGTTTCAATTGCAAGTGATAAAGAAATTCTAAATTTAGATTCAGAAAAATATAAGTATATATTGTCAGTTGCACTTAATATAAAAGAAGTAAAAGAATTATATAAATTTAAGGGTAGAGTAAAAAAGGTTTCAGAAGAAATGTCACTAGATGAATTTAGGTGGTATTTAGAACAATATACTGAATTTGTTAATGATAATACAATTGATTTAATATTTCATGAACTAAATTTAAATATAAATGTTAAAGAGGATAATACAAAAGAATTAATAAAAGATAGTAGTAAAAATGAAGATGAAGTATTAAGAAAAATTTTATCACCTAAAAAGAATAATATTATAAAAATGTAATATAACACTTGATTTTATAATAAAAATAATGTATATTATTAGAGGATTTACCTTTTACGTGGTATATGGATTCTCCGAACCATACACTAGGTATTAGGCCAATATAATGAAAAAGGAGGAAAATATAATGGCATTAAGAAAAGAAGATAAAGCATCAATTATAAAAGAGTATGCTACTCATGAAGGAGATACAGGTTCTCCAGAAGTACAAATTGCTATTTTAACAAAAGAAATTAATACATTAACTGAACATCTAAAAGTTAATATTCATGATTTCCATTCAAAAAAAGGATTATTAATGAAAGTTGGTAAACGTCGTAATCTTTTAGCTTATTTAAAGAAAACTGACATTAATAGATATCGTGAATTAATTAAAAGATTAGGATTAAGAAAATAAGCACTGTTTAAAGGTGCTTTTTTTTATATTTAAGGTGATTTTATGGGAAATAAAATTGGTATAACTGATGAAGGAATATTAAGAAATATAGAATATAAATTAACGAATTTTAAGCATAAATTAATAGATGAAAGTTATTTATTTAATGAAGAAACAATTTTTTCGTTAAAATATTTAGAAAAATTACATATTTTTTTGTTTTCTGATATATATGAAGAAGATGATTGTAAAATAAGAGATAGTATTAGTGAGTTAACAAGAAAAAAATTACAAATGTTATTAGATAAAATAAAAGCTTTAACTTATGATATGAATAAAGATGAATTAGCAAATTGTATATATGATATATGGAAAGAACAAATTTTTTTGGATGGTAATACAAGGACACTTAGAGCCTTTTTAAAAGTATATTGTTATGGTTATAATATACATATAGATCATAATTTTGATGAAGATATCTTAGATGATTATTTTATTCCAAGATTGATGGAAGAAATAGTAGGTAAAAAAGATAATATTGTGGTAAAATAGTATTAGAGGAGATAGTTATGAGTAAGAGAGTATTTGAATTAGATTTTAGAGGAAGAAAAATAGTTGTAGAACATGGTGAACTTGCAAAACAAGCTCATGGTGCTGTACTTGTAAGATATGGTGATACGGTAGTTTTATCAACAGTTGTTGTATCAAAAACAGCAAATGTATTATCAGATTTTTTTCCATTAATGGTTTTATATCAAGAAAAGTTATATTCTGTTGGTAAAATACCAGGTGGATTTATTAAAAGAGAAGGAAGACCAACTGATGCAGCAACATTAGCAGCTAGAATGATAGATAGACCAATGAGACCTATGTTTCCAGAGGATTTTAGAAATGAAGTTCAAGTTGTTAATACAATTTTATCTGTTGATACAGATAATTCACCAGAACTTACTGCTATGTTTGGATCAAGTTTATCAACAAGTATTTCAAAAATACCATTTGATGGTCCAATCGCAGGAGTAAAAGTTGGAAGGGTAAATGGAGAATTTATAATAAACCCAACACCAGCAGAGTTAGAAGAATCTGATATTGATTTAACAGTTGCTGGAACTAAGGAAGCAATAAATATGGTTGAGTCAGGATCTAAAGAAGTTTCTGAAGAGGATATGTTAGATGCATTAATGTTTGGTCATGAAGCAGTAAAGGAATTATGTGAATTTCAAGAGAAAATAATTGCTGAAATTGGTCAAGAAAAGATGGAATACGAGAAGTTAGAAATAACTGAAGAACTTAGAAATGAAGTATATAATTTATCAGCATCAAAACTTGATTCAGCTATGAGAATAAAAGAAAAATTAGAAAAATATAATGCAATTGATGAAGTAAAGGAAGAAGTTGTTAATAAATATATTGAAGATAATAGTACTCTTGATAAGGATGAACTTAATGTATTAGTAACAAAGGTAAAACTTGTATTAGAATCAATTGAATATGATATATTTAGATCTATTACAGTAAATGAAAAGACAAGAGCTGATGGAAGAAAAATGAATGAAATTCGTCCTTTATCAACAGATATAGATTTACTTCCAAGAACTCATGGTTCAGCATTATTTACTAGAGGTGAAACACAAGCACTTGCAGTTACTACTTTAGGAGCACTAAATGAGTATCAAGTTTTAGACGGTATAAGTTTAGAAGCAGAAAAACACTTCATGTTACATTATAATTTTCCACAATTTTCTGTAGGAGAAACTGGTAGATATGGTTCACCAGGAAGAAGAGAAATAGGTCATGGTGCATTAGGTGAAAGATGTTTAAAACAAGTTATGCCATCAGAAGAAGAATTCCCATATACTGTTAGAGTTGTATCTGAAATATTAGAATCAAATGGTTCTAGTTCACAAGCAACAATTTGTGCTGGGTGTATGTCACTTATGGCAGCTGGTGTTCCTATAAAAGCTCCAGTTGCAGGAATTGCAATGGGTCTAATTACATCAAAAGATGGAAAAGATTATACAATATTAACAGATATACAAGGTATGGAAGATCATTTAGGAGATATGGATTTTAAAGTTGGTGGAACTAGAAAAGGTATTTGTTCACTTCAAATGGACATTAAGATAAAAGGTATAACAAAAGAAATTTTAAAAGAAGCATTAGCGCAAGCTAAAGAAGCAAGAATGCAAATATTAGATGTTATGGAAAAACAAATTAGTGAGCCAAGAAAAGAAGTAAGTAAATATGCTCCAAAAACAGAAATCTTTACTATTAATCCTAATAAAATAAAAGATGTAATAGGTAAAGGTGGAGAAATGATTACCAAAATTATTTTAGAAGCTAGTAATGTAACTGCTGTAACAGATCAAAATGCTGTTAAAGTTGATTTAGAAGATGATGGTACTGTAATAATTTATCATCATGATAAAGAAATTATTGATAAAACAAAACAAATGATTTTGGATTGTATTAAAGAAGTTGAAATAGGTAAAATATATACAGGAACTGTTGTAAAGGTAGAAGATTTTGGTTGCTTTGTAAAATTATGGGATGGTTGTGAAGGATTAGTTCATGTATCACAACTTGCACATGAAAGAGTAGAAAAACCTTCAGATATAGTATCAGTAGGTGATGAAATAATAGTAAAGGCAACTGGCTTTGATAAGAGAGGTAAATTAAATTTATCAAGAAAAGAAGCATTACCAGCTCCAAAGAAAGATAGAGAAAAAGAAACTAAAGAATAATTAGTTTCTTTTTTGAACAAAAAAATAGCGATTAATTATTTAATCGTTATTTTTTATATCCATAATTACAGGCATAATTAATGGCTTTCTACCAGTTTTTTCAAGTAAAAATGGACTTAAATCGTTTATAATTTGACTTTTTAAATCATTACAATTGAATTTTTTATTTTTTAATTCTTTTAAAATAATTTCAGTAGCTTTATTCTCGATTTGTTTTAATAATTCTTCATTTTCATTTACTAATACAAAACCTCTAGTTGTAATATTAACTTTTCCTAATAATTGTTTCTTTTGTAAATTTATATTTGATATAACTACTAAAATTCCATCATTTGCCATAATTTTTCTATCTTTAATAACAACGCTACCAATATCACCAATTCTATTTCCATCTACATATATATCATAACATGGGAAACTCTTATCTTTTTTTACTTTTCCGTTTAAAATAGATAATACTTCACCATTTTGCATTACAAATATATTTTCTTTTGGTATATCACATTGCATACCTAAATTTGCATGTGCTTTTAACATTCTATATTCACCATGTATTGGCATCAAGTATTTTGGTTTCATTAATCTTATCATTAACTTTAATTCTTCTTGATTACCATGACCTGATGAGTGAATTTCATTAAGTGATGTATTTGTATATGTTTTAACACCTTTTAATGCAAGTTTATTTAAAGTACCTGCGACAGCCTCTGCATTACCTGGAATAGGAGATGATGAGAATATAACTGTATCACTAGGTAAAAGTTTTATTTGTTTATGTGTTCCATTTGCAATTCTAGATAGAGCAGCAAGTGGTTCACCTTGTGATCCTGTACATAATAAACATACTTCTTCTGGTTTTAAATTATTTGCTTCCTCAGGTGATATAAAGATATTTGTATCAGTTATATAACCTGATTCAATAGCTATTTCAATTTGAGTTTCCATACTTCTACCAAATAACGCAACTTTTCTGTTATTTCTTTTACAAGTTTCAATTATATGTTTTAGTCTATATACATTAGACGCAAATGTTGCAACTATTATTCTACCAAGTTGTCTTTGGAATAAGTCTGATAAAGTTGCATCAACTCTAGATTCACTAAGTGACATACCAGGATTTAATGCATTTGTACTTTCACTAAGTAAAAGTGTAACACCTTTTTCACCTATTCTAGCCATTTTTTGCAAATTTGCCATAGGTCCAATTGGTGTAAGATCTATTTTAAAATCACCTGTTGAGACAATTGTGCCATTTGGTGTATTAACTACTATACTATAACTATCAGGTATAGAGTGAGTAGTTGCTATAAATTCAACTTCTATATTTTTAAATTTAAATTTACTCTTTTCGTCAAAAACTACGATATTATCATATCTAATATTTCTATCGGCTAATTTCTTCTTTATAAGATTTGCAGCTTGATTTGGTGCATATATAGCTGGTATATCAACAGTTTGCAATAAAAAACTAATACTACCAATATGATCTTCATGACCATGTGTAATAAATAAACCTTTAATTTTTTCTTTGTTTTTTACAAGAAAACTGTAATCAGGTATAACATAATCTATTCCAAGTAAAGACTCTTCAGGGAATAAAACACCGCTATCAATAATAATTAATTCATTTCCCTGCATTATGCAATACATATTTTTACCAACTTCGCCAAGTCCACCAAGAGCAAATACTTTTGTGTCCATGCCGTTTTCAAAAATTTTCATAATTTCTCCTTTCATAAAATTTAAAGTTAATAAGATTAACGTAACCAATTATACACTTATTTTTATTATTTTGCAATAATTTGACAAAAAAAACAACTTATGGTATTATATGCGTCGTCAATTCAAAAAGGGGGATTTTTTATGAATAGAGTAATTAAATTTTTAGGTGGAGTTAAGAGTGTAATGGCTCATCCAATTTTATCTGCTGAGTATGGTATAGTTAGATTAAAGAAAGGCGCAAAAAAGGCTTTATGGAATACAATGTATTTCCTTGGTGGAGAATCAGAAATAGTTGATACAAATGTTATTAATGATATAGATAAGAAAGAAATTAAAAAAGAAGATAAGGTAAAAGATGATGATTCAGAACCAACAATTGCTGATTATATAGAAACTGCATTAAAAGAATATAATGTTTCTGATGATGAAAGTAAGAAATTATTTGATGTAACAAAACAAATAATGAAGAATAGTTTAGAAGATGAAGCTATTAAATTTATTAGATATAATACTCCAATTGTAAAAAACAAAGATGATTTTGAATATTTATTAACAGGTTTTGAATTATTAGTTGATAAACAAAAGATAAAAGAAGCAAAATCAGAAGTAAGTGATTTAGATACAAACGCTAAAGAATCTTTGAAATTAAAAAATGAAGATGAAGAATATGAAAAGGCTGATTTATTAGATTTATTAACAATATTGCTTCAACAATTAGATTTAACAGATGAAGAACAATTAGGTATGTATAATAATGTTCAAACAATTGTTGATGAACATCCTGAAGAAGAAAATAATTTAAAAAATAGATTCATTAAAATATTAAAAAATATGCCAGAAAAATCAAAAGATTTATTTATACATATACAATCTGTTTTATGTGATGCAAGAGCAAAATATATGAAAAAAGAAGAAAAAGTAGTTAATAATGAAGAAAAAGAAAACAATAATGTAATATATCTTCCTAAATTAGAAGAAAAAGTTGAATCATTTGAAGAATATAATAGTAATAAAGATGATAAAGAAGAAACTGTTGCTACAAAAGTAGTTGAAACTAAAAAAGAAGAAAAAATAGTTGAAACTAAACAAGAAGAAAAAACAGCAAGTGACATATATGAAAAAAGAGAAGAAATAGTTAGTAAATTAGCATTATTACAAAAGAAATTAAATAAAAAACAAAAGAAATTTGATAAAGTATCTGAAAAAATTAAAGGTTCTTCAGAAAGTTTAGAATATGCTATTGGATATTGTACAAATGTAGAATTATTAAGTAAATTTTCTAAACATGCAGCATCTATTAAAGAATTAAAATCATATATAGATGTATTAACAAAGAAACTTTCATATGTAGAAAAGGCTATTGATAAGAAAAATAAAGAGATAGAAGAAGAAAGAATCGCAGAAGAATATTTCCGTGAACTTGAAGAACAAAAGAGAAAACAAGAAGAATATGAAAAGGAATATCTTCAAATGGTTAAAGAACAAGAAGATGCTGAATATGTTAAATATTGGGAAAATGCAGATATAAATTCTATGTCAGAATTAAATAGATTAACTGATGCAGAATTAAAAACATATATTAAATTAGAAAAGAAAATGGGGTTAAGATAAGAAGACTTTACATAAGTTTTCTTATTTTTTTATCATAAGAACTAGATTATTTGTAATAATTATTTTATAATGATGTTATATATTAATAGGAGGAATGAAATTTATGGCAGAAGAAACAAAGAAAAAAGAAGAAGCTAGAACTACAAAAACTACAAAGGCAAAAAAATCTACTACAACTAAAAAAAGTACTACATCAGCTAAGAAAACTACAACAAAAAAAGCTGCAACAACAAAGAAAACAAGTACTAAAAAACCAGCTAGTTCAAAGAAAAGTACTACTGTTAAAAAGAGTGTAAAAGAAGAACCTAAAAAAGAAGAAAAAAAAGTTGTTAAAGAAACAGAAGAAAAAGTAATTCCTAAGGTTTCTGAAACTAAAGTTGAAGAAAAGAAAGAACTTGAAAATGAAAAAGTAGTAGAAAAATATGAAGAAATGAATGAAGAAGCAAAATTTAGTGTATGGATTGATGCTTTAATTTTAATTTTTGTTGTAATAATGTTTGCGGTAATATTATATGGATATATAGTTTCAGCATAAAAAGAAAGTTAATTTCTTTTTTTTTATTATAAATTTTGATATAATTAAATAGGGTGATAAAATGGGTTTTTTTGATAAATTAAAGAAAGTAGTGAAAAAGGAAAATAAAATATTTTCTGATACTGAAGAAAAAGAAGTATATGAAAAAGGTCTTGAAAAAACAAGAAAAGATTTTTCTGATAAATTAAATTTATTAAATAAAAAGTATAGTAAAGTAAATGAAGAATATTTTGAAGAATTAGAAGAAATATTAATTATGGCTGATATTGGTGTAAATACAGTTATGAATTTTATGGATAGATTAGTTAATAGAGCAAAAAAAGAAAAAATAACTGATCCAGAAGTATTAAAAGAACTTATAGTGGATGAGTTATTTATCATATATGTTAATGATGAAATATTAGTTAATAAAATAAATTATAATGATAATGGTCCAACAGTTGTACTTTTTGTAGGTGTAAATGGTGTTGGTAAAACAACTTCAATTGCTAAAATAGCAAAAAGAGAAAAAGATTCTGGCAAAAAAGTTATGCTTGTTGCAGGAGATACTTTTAGAGCAGGAGCAGTTGAACAACTTAATATTTGGGGAGAAAAATTAGGTATTAGAACAGTTTCTGGTGAAGAAAATGCTGATCCATCATCTGTTATGTATAAAGCTTTAGAAGAGGCTAAAAAAGATGATTACGATATAATTCTTATAGATACAGCTGGAAGACTTCAAAATAAATTAAATCTTATGAAAGAACTTGAAAAAGTAAATAAAGTTATTGGAAAACTAATAGATGGTGCTCCTCATGAAACATTACTTGTAATAGATGCAACTACTGGACAAAATGGAATTAGTCAGGCTAAAAATTTTAAAGAAATAACAAATATTACAGGAATAGTGTTAACTAAATTAGATGGAACTGCAAAAGGTGGTATAGTACTTGCTATTAAAGAAGAGGTTAATATACCTGTAAAATATATAGGTCTTGGAGAAAGAGCAGAAGATCTTCAAGTATTTGATATAGAAAAATATATATATGGATTATTTAAAGAGATGGTGTAATAATGGAAAATACTAATAAGTTGATATTTTTGTATGATTATTATGGTGATTTATTAACAGATTCACAAAAAGGATATTTTGAAGATTATTACTTTAATAATCTATCACTTAGTGAAATTGCTGAAAATTTAGGTGTGAGTAGAAATGCTGTTCATAAGCAATTAAAATCTTCAGAGGAAAAGCTATTTTTCTTTGAAAATAAATTAAAAATGTATGAAAAAACATCTAAAATAGAAAAATTACTTGATCAAATAAAAGATGATAAAATAAAGAAAGATATTATAAATATACTAGAAGGAGAATAAATATGTTTGAAAGTTTAACAGATAGATTAGAAAGTGCATTAGGAAAAATAAAAGGATATGGAACGATAACTGAAGATAATATTACTGATGTTTTAAGAGAAGTTAGATTAGCATTATTAGAAGCAGATGTTAACTATACTGTTGTAAAAGAATTTACATCTAAAGTAAAAGAAAAAGCATTAGGAGAAGAAGTTAAGAAAAGTTTAAAACCAAGTGAAGTTTTTCTTAAAATACTTAAAGATGAGTTACTTAATTTATTAGGCGAAGAAAAATCATCTTTAGAAACTAGTAAAAAGCCAACTATATTAATGCTTGTTGGTCTTCAAGGATCAGGAAAAACAACTACAATTGGAAAACTTGGTAATTTAGTTAGAAAGAAATATAATAAAAAACCATTATTTGTTGCGTGTGATATATATAGACCAGCAGCAATAGAACAATTGAAAACAATTGGTAAGAGTTTAAATATTCCAGTTTATGATGAAGGCGTAAATGATCCTGTTTCTATAGTAAAAAATTCTTTAGAATATGCTAAAGAAAATAATTTAGATTATATTTTAATAGATACAGCAGGTAGATTACATGTTGATGAAAATCTTATGAATGAACTTGAAAATATAAGAAAAGAAGTAAATCCAGATGAAATATTACTTGTTTTAGATAGTATGATTGGTCAAGATGCAATAAATGTAATAAAAGGATTTAATGAAAAATTGCCTTTGACAGGAACTATTTTAACAAAAATGGATGGAGACACAAAGGGTGGAGTTGCTATTTCTGCACGTCATTTAACTAATGTTCCAATTAAATTTATAGGTACAAGTGAAAAACTTGATGGACTTGAAGAATTTGATCCAGAAAGAATGGTTAGCAGAATTCTAGGTATGGGTGATATGATGTCACTTATTGAAAAAGCAGAATCTGTAATGAATGAAGAAGATGCTGAAAAAGCTTATAAAAAAATGAAAAAAGGTACATTTGATTTAGATGATTTCTTAAATCAGTTTAAACAAATTAAAAAATTAGGTTCAATATCATCAATACTTAAAATGATACCGGGTGCAAGAAAAGCAGGATTAACTAATATAGAAATTGATCCAAAAGATATGGCTAGAGTAGAAGCTATAATTCTTTCTATGACAATGGAAGAAAGAAGACATCCTGAAATAATAAAAGCTAGTAGAAAAATAAGAATTTCAAAAGGTTCTGGAACTACTGTAGAAGAAGTAAATAGATTATTAAAACAATTTGAAGAATCAAAAAAAATGATGAAAATGTTTAGTAATGGATCATTTAAAATGCCTTTTTAGGACTATATACTATTCAAAATTTAAAATTTTTCATATCTTAATATTAGATAAGGGGGATTTTAATTATGTTTAATAAGTTTGGTATGAGCAACAATTGTTGTCCAGTTGTATCAGAAGAAAAATGTTGTTCTGATCCTGTATACGAAACACCAGTTGAAAAATGTATTCAAAAAGACTTTGTTCATGAAGTAGTTCATATTTGTCCAATACACACTAGAGTTATAAACAACCACATATACAAACATACATATATGCCAGAATATACTTGTTCTGAAGAAAATGTTTGTACAAATGTTGAAGATAGTTGTTGTAACAAATTCTAAAAATTCCATTATTGGAATTTTTTCTTTTAGAAATATTAATTATGTGTTATAATATAAATAGAATTTAATTTAGGAGAATAGATATGGGTATAAGTGAAACAAAAGAAATGCTAGAAAATGCTTTAAAAGAAAATAAAAAGTTATCAATGCAAGCTAGAGATATAATATCTTGTTGTGTATGTGATTTTTCAGAATTTTTTAATAAACACAATATTGAACTTGATTATGACAATATTTGCAATCTAGTTTCTTCGTTAAATTTAGATGAATCAAATGATATAAGTGCACCTGTTGAATATGATCCAAAAAGTAACTCTTTTGTCTTTTCAAAAAATGTATTTAAACAAGAAGAAATAGATAAAGGTTTTGAAAAGTCAGTTTTATCAATGATTACAAATGTTTATAGTATAGAAACTGATAAATATAATGAAGGTTTAACGTTTGATATAAATGGTAAACAATATGGTAAAATAGTTAATGAAAAATTAAAGGATAGAATTGTTGAACTTACATATGGTAATTTAGATGATAAAATAGTAACGTTGCCAACAACGTTAGATTCTCTTTCTATGGATTTTGAACAATTTATAGGAAGTGAAAATTTATTAACATATTTTGTTAATGGACGTGGAGATTTAATGTTTAATAATATAGAATCTTTATTTAACAGTGAAGAAGAATGTATACTTTTCTTTAGAAATTTAAATAGATATTTAGAAGTAGATCCTAACGATATGAGAGGACTTAGAGCTGTAGATGCAGCATATGAAAATAAAAAAGAAGAAATATTACAAAATAAATTAAATAACACTTTAGCAATGTAGAACTTGTCAATTTTTGTCAAGTTTTTTACATTTTATTGCTTATTTTTTAATTATATAATAATATAAATATAAGGAGTGTGATATAGTGAATTTTTCAATAGATAAAATTTTAACTAAAGTAGATTCAAAGTATAAATTAGTTTATGTAGTTGCAAAAAGATCTCATCAAATGCAAGAAACAAAACATTACCAAATGAAAGAAAATGAGTATAAATCAAGTAAAAATATTGGTAGAGCACTAGAAGAGATAGCAGCAGGCTTAATACATGTTAAATAAGGTATTAAGTTTTTTTGTGTATTAAAGTGGGGGAATAATATGAAAATAATAAAATATAAAAAAATGTCAAAAGGAAGGTATAAAGTTTTTTTAGATAATAATAAAGAAATTATATTATATGAAGACATTATTTTAAAATATAACTTATTAATAACAAAACAAATAGATGATAATATATTTGAAAAAATTATTAGTGATAATAATGAATATAGTGTTTATGATTTAGCGCTTAGTTATATAAATACAAAAATAAGATGTGAAAAGGAAATTAGAAATTATCTTGAAAGAAAAAATATAGATTCTACTCTTATAAATGAAACTATAAAAAAATTAAAAAATAATAATTTCTTAGATGAAATTAGTTATATAAAAGCTTTTACATATGACAAATTTAATTTAAATAATTATGGATTAAATAAAATAAAAAGAGAGTTGATATCTCTTAATTTAGATAGAAACTTAATAGAAGAATATTCTATTATAGACAAAGAAGAAGAACTTTTGAAACTTGAAAAGTTAATTGATAAAAAAATAAAACAAATGAAAAATTATGCTGGAAGTGTACTAGAGTTAAAGATAACTAATTATTTTTATGAACAAGGTTATGAAAAAAATGATATAAAAAATATTTTAAAAACTAAAAATCTTGTAACTGATGATTTATATATAAAAGAATATGATAAACTGAAAAAAAAGTATTCAAAAAAATATAGTGGTAATGAATTAGAAAGAATAATAAAACAAAAATTATATTTAAAAGGTTTTAGAAAATAAAAAAAGGATTACAATTGTAATCTTTTTTTATTGAGCAGATGATGTTGATGTTGTATTTGAATTAGATTTTTTTGATTCTTCAGCAGATTTAATTGATGCATCAATATATTCTTTATATAACTTTTTCATTTTTGAATCTTTAAATTTTAATTTATAAGATTTTCTTAAATCATCAAGAGCTTCTACTTTTAATTTTGGATCTTCTTCTAATTTATCATCTACTAATGTTTCTATTATAGAATCTTTAACTTTGCTTAATTTAGCTTTTCCTTTTTCATCAGTTTTTAGAATAATGTGATATCCATAACTTGTTTTTACAGGTTTCTTTGTATATTCATTTTTCTTTAATTTATAAGCAGCAGTTTCAAATTCTTCAACCATGTCACCTTTATTAAAGTATCCTAAATCTCCACCTTTACTAGCAGAACCAGTATCATTAGAATTTTCTTTTGCTAAATCATCAAAATTTGCACCTTCATCAAGTTTTTTGATAAGTTCTTCAGCTTTTTTCTTAGCTTCAGCATCAGTTAATCCTGTACTATCAGATTTACTTTCATCTTTTACAGATATAAGAATATGTTTACATCTAATATCTCCTGCAGTTTTTTCTTTATAGTATTTTTTTATTTCAGCATCAGAAATATTTTCCTTAACATAATCATCAATAGCTTTTTGTCTTTGGAAATTTAAAATATATTCATCTTTTAAATCATCTTCACTATCATAACCAGCATTCTTTAATGTTTCTTCCCAGTTATCAGAATATTGATTTTTTATTGATTCAATAGAATTACTAGCTTGTTTTTCTATATCAGCATCATTTTTATAAACATCATCTAATATTTTTTTGTCGATGACATCAATCATCAATTCTTTAGCATATTTATCTCTTAATTTTTTATAAAATTTGTCTGCTGTAACATTTTTACCATTAACAGAAAAAACTACTTCCTCTCCATTTTTTAATTTTGCACTACCACATCCTGTAAGTAGTACAGCACCTAATACTACAGTACTTATTGCTATTATTTTGTTTTTCATCATGTATCCTCCTTAATAATGTACATATATATAATAACAAATTTATAAAATAAAAACAATAATTTTAAAAATATAATCACACAATTAGTATATTTACCATAAAATATGATGAATAGAAAAAAAGGAGGAATGAAAATGGGACACTCATACGGAACAGGTGCTGGTATCGTACTAGTACTATTCATATTATTAGTAATCATAATAGGTGCTTATATATAAAATAATTAGATAGGAGGCGACTTTATGAGCTGTACAAATACAACAACTACTTCTTGCGCACCAGTTAAAAGAAGTGGATGCGGATATGTAACTATAATAGTACTTTATATATTACTTGCTATTATATTAAGTTCATTTATTTGTTAAAAGTTCTAAAAAGAACTTTTTTCTTTTGCTAATTTTTAGTATAATATTTATTGTAGAGGGTAATATGAATATAGATGAATATATAAAAAATACTGTGGAAAACTTAGATTTTGATAATTTCTTAGAAAAACAAAATGGTAATATCTATTTAAGAAAAAAGGAAATTGATATTTTAAAAAAATATAATATTTCATATGAAAATTGTAATAACTTATTAGAAATAATATATGAAATAGAAGAATATTTATCAGATGGATATGAATCTGATGAATTAGAATGGTTATCAAGAGAATTGTCTGAAAGAAATTATTATCAAAATACAAATAAGTAAAAATTAAATAAAAAGGGGAATAAAAATGAGAGATGTATTAACAAAAGAAGAATTAATCAAATTGGATAAATATTTTAATGCCTGTAACTATTTATCAGTAGGTCAATTATATTTAGTTGACAATCCACTACTTAAAAGACCACTTTTAAAAAGTGACTTAAAAAAAAGGATAGTAGGTCATTGGGGAACAGCGCCAGGTCAAAACTTTATTTATACACATTTAAATAGAATAATAAAAAAATATGATTTAGATATGATTTATATTTCTGGCCCTGGACATGGAGGAGAAGCTATTGTATCTAATGTTTATTTAGAAGGTAGTTATACAGATATATATAAAGATATAACAATGGATGAAAATGGAATGAAAAAACTTTTTAAACAGTTCAGCTTTCCAAAGGGAATTTCATCACATGTAGCGCCAGAAACACCAGGATCAATAAATGAAGGTGGTGAGCTAGGATATAGCTTATCTCATGCATTTGGTGCGGCACTTGATAATAAAAATTTAATAGTATCATGTGTAATAGGTGATGGTGAAGCTGAAACAGGACCTCTTGCTACATCATGGAATATAAATAAGTTTTTAAACAAAAAAAATGATGGTGTTGTTTTACCAATACTTCATTTAAATGGATATAAAATCGCAAATCCAACTGTTTTAGGTAGAATGGAAAATGATGAATTATTATCTTTATTTAGAGGATATGGATGGGATCCATATATTGTTGAAGGAAACTCAAGAGATGAAATGCATCAAAGTATGGCTTATACACTAGATATTATTGTTAATAGAATACATGAAATAAAAGAAAATCCTAAATTAGATTTAAAATACCCAATGATAATATTTAGATCATTAAAAGGTTGGACAGGCCCTAGAGAAGTAGAAGGTAGTTTTAAAGCTCATCAAGTTCCTATTGAACTTACAGATGAAAGTAAAATAATAGATGTTGAAAATTGGATGAGAAGTTATCATCCAGAAGAATTATTTGATGAAAATGGAACATTAATCAAAGAGTTACAAGAATTACTTCCTCCAAAAGAAAAAAGAATGGGATTAAATAAACATGCAAATGGTGGATTATTATTAAAAGAATTAAAAACTCCAAATATAGATGATTATAAAGTTGATGTAAAAGTTCCTGGTTCTTTAAAATGTCAAGACATGATGGAACTTGGAAAATATATAAGAGATTTATTATTTTTAAATAGAGAAAATAGAAACTTTAGAATATTTGGACCGGATGAGGCTTTATCAAATAGACTTAACTATGTCTTTGAAGAAACTAGAAGACAATGGGAAAGTGAAATAACAGATAAAGATGAATTTTTGGATAAAGATGGAAGAGTTATCGATTCTTATTTGTCTGAACATTTTTGTGAGGGTGCTTTAGAAGGATATATTTTAACTGGTAGACATGGATTTTTTCATACATATGAAGCATTCGTTAGAATTATTGATTCAATGGCATCACAACATGCTAAATGGTTAAAAGTATGCCGTGAATTACCATGGAGAAAAAGTATAGCTTCCTTAAACTATATACTTACATCTCATATATGGCAACAAGATCATAATGGTTTTACACATCAAGATCCTGGATTTTTAAATCATTTAGCAACTAAAAAAGCAGATATTGTAAGAATGTATTTGCCTCCAGATACAAATTGTTTATTATCATGTTTTGATCATGTTATAAAAACAAAAGATTATATAAATGTAATAGTTGCATCAAAACATCCTAGTATGCAATGGTTGGATATGGAAAGTGCTAAAGAACATTGTGAAAAAGGAATAGGTATTTGGAAATTTGCAAGTGATGATGATCCTGATATTATTTTAGCATGTGCTGGTGATACTCCAACTGTTGAGGTTTTAGCAGCTACAACAATATTAAGAAAATATGTACCTCAAATAAAAATTAGAGTAGTAAATGTAGTAGATTTAATGAAACTTGAATCTAATAAAAAACATCCTCATGGATTAACTGATGAAGAATATAACAATCTTTTTACTGTGGATAAACCAATAATATTTAATTTTCATGGTTATCCATCATTAATTCATCAATTAGTGTATAATAGAGAAAATAAAAATATACATGTTCATGGATATAATGAAGAAGGTACAATAACAACTCCATTTGATATGAGAGTTCAAAATAAAATAGATAGATTTAATCTAGTAATAGATGCACTTAAATATTTAGATAATATTCCAAATAAAGATGAAATAATATTTATGTGTAATTCTATGCTTGAAAAACATAATAAATATATTGCTGAAAATGGTGTTGATATGGATGAAGTAAATGATTGGAAATGGGATTATTTGAAGTAAAGGAAGGTATTATATGGATTTAAAAATAGATAATAATATTTCGGATATTATTGAAAAATTAAATAATGATTATCAAATTATCAAAAAAAATATGTATTGGAATTATGATAAAAAATATTATATTAATGGTTTGGTAGTTGATGAAAATGATATGTTAATGGAGTTATCTAAGAAGATTATAAATGGAATTGATAGAACAAAATTAGATTTAAGATTAAATTCAGCAGTTTCATATGAAATTCCAAATATTGACTATGATAAAATGAAAAATATTGTTTTATCTTTTTTCCTTACTATTGATCCAAATTATAGCGATAAATTAGCATATATTTTTTCAAATGTTCATGTTATTGATGTTAAAGGAAGATCATATGCTTCAATTGAAGGCATTAATTTTTATAATAACAATGATTTAGCATCTCTTATTACACTTACACATGAAGTAAGTCATTGTCTTGCAAATTTAGATGAAAATAATATTGTAAATGATAAAAATAAAGTAACAGCTTTTGCTGAAATAGAATCTGAATTGACGGAAGAAATATTTATTAAAAGTTTATTAGAATCAAATTTTTTAGTTGTTGATAAAAATTCTGATGATTTAAAACCTAGACCTTTAAATCAAAATGATATAAATTGTATTAAATATAATAAATATAAGGGCTCTGTAATTGAAAAATCTTATAGAGCAATAGAAGAATTAAACTTTAAAAGAATAATTAATCAAACTAATATAGATGAGAACTTAATTCAAAAAATATGTACAATGTATAATGTACCTTTTAATGTTGAAAATGAAAAATATATATGTAAAAGGATAGAGAAATTTTTAAAACCGTATAATCCAACACAAAATCAAAAATATGATGAGAATGGATATTATGATCCAAAAAATGGTGAACATTTATCAAATGAATCAAGGTTTATATATGCATATTGTTTCGTTGAAAAATTTAATAATAGTAATTTAAATGAAGAAGAAAAAATTAATTTTTATAGAAGTTATATAAATGATGTTAAAAATATGTCATTTGAAGATGTTTTAACAAAATTTAACGTTGATTTATCAAATCCATTAAGTATTACAGATGATTTCATAAAAGAATTTAATAATATAGTAAATAACAATGAAGATGCTAAAAAATTATGATTATAAAGTAATGAAGTAAATGATTGGAAATGGACTTAAATTTCCTTCATTTGCTTTATTTTTTTACATTTGATATAATATGTTCAGGTGATAAATATGATTATTAAAGATGTTGATCTTGCTATAAGTGCAGTAAGACGTAGTCAATATCCAACTGATAATAAACCTGAATTCTTACTTGTGGGTAGAAGTAATGTAGGTAAGAGCAGTTTTATTAATTCAATAATTGAAAGAAGAAATTTCGCTAGAATTTCAAGTAAACCAGGTAAAACACAAACATTAAATTTTTATAATGTAAATAGTGACTTTTATTTAGTAGATGTTCCAGGATATGGATTTGCTAATGTAAGTAAAGAAAAACAACAAAAATTTGGTATGATGATAGAAGAATATCTTGAAGTTAGAGATAATTTAAAAAAAGTATTTATGTTAATAGATTATAGAATAAAACCAACTCAAGATGATTTACTTATGTATAATTTCTTAAAATATCATAATTTACCGGTTGTATTAGTCGCAACAAAAATAGATAAAGTAGGTAAAACACTTAGAGATAAACAAACAAAATTAATAAAAGAAACTATAGAAATTGCTGAAGGTGATGAATTGATTTTATTTTCAAGCAAAACAAAAGCGGGTAAAAAAGATATACATAATATAATAGAAAATATAGTATATGGAGAAATAGATAAATAACATTATTTCTCTTTTTTCATATAATATATTAGGTGAATAAAGTGAAGTTTGAAAAAATAGATGATAAGATTGTTATTTATATGCCAGGAGAAAATAAAGTTTTTTCTGAAGATGAAATAAAAAGTTTAGTTTTAAAAATTATGGATAAATTATCAGAGCTTTATAAAATAGAACTTAGTAACTCTTATAGTGTTAATTTTTATAGAAATGAATACTATGGAATAATAATTGAGTTAATAGATGATAATATAAAATTTTTAGATGATATAGTAAATATTGATTTAAATGTTTCTTTAGATAAATTATTTTTATATGAAATAGAAGATCCTCTAGAATATATTGATAATGATGTTTATTTTTATAATAAAAAATATTATATAAGTCCTAAAAAATATGATATTACAATTTTTGAAAAATCTAATGTTATATATGATGATATAGTTTATAAAATTATTGGTCGTGGAGTTAAAATCTAACTTCTTTTTTTTTAATTATTATGTTATAATACTCAAAGAAAAAGGAAAGTGATATATATGAAAATACCTACAATTGCCTTAGTTGGAAGTCCAAATGTTGGTAAATCTACTATTTTTAATAGATTAATTGGTAGAAAAATATCTATAATAGAAGATACACCAGGTATAACAAGAGATAGAATTTATGGATCATCATCTTATAAAGATATTAAATATAATTTAATAGATACAGGTGGAATAGACGTTGGATCAGAATTATTTAATAGTGAAATAAAAATTCAAGCAGAAATAGCTATAGATGAGGCAGATATTATTATTTTTGTTGTTGATGGAAAAGAAGGTTTATCATCTAATGATTATGTTGTAAGAGATATATTATATAAATCAAAAAAGAAAGTAATTGTTGCAATTAATAAAATTGACAATAAAAAGAGTAAAGACAATATATATGACTTTTATGAACTTGGATTTGATCATTATATTCCTATAAGTGGAGAACATGGTACAGGATTTGATGAATTAATGAAAGAAACATTAAGTGGTTATAGTAAACAAGAAATATATGATGAAGATGATATTGTTAAATTTTGTATAATAGGTAGACCAAATGTTGGAAAAAGTTCTTTAGTTAATGCTATATTGAATGAAGATAGAGTAATCGTTAGTAATGAGGCAGGTACTACACGTGACTCAATAGATACTAAGTTTAAATATGATAAAAAAGACTATGTTGTTATTGATACAGCAGGTATGAGAAAAAAAGGTAAAGTATATGAAAGTGTTGAAAAATATAGTGTTTTACGTGCTATGAAATCTATTGAAAGAAGTAATGTTTGTGTAATTGTAATAAATGCAGAAGAAGGTATTATAGAACATGATAAACATATAGCGGCATATGCATTAGAAGCAGGTAAACCAATGGTATTAGTTGTTAATAAATGGGATACAGTTGAAAATAAAAATGATATTAAATCATTTACTCAAAAAATGAGAGCAGAATTTCAATTTTTAAGTTATGTTCCAATTGTATTTTTAAGTGCAAAAACTAAAAAAAGAATACATACTCTTATGCCAGAAGTTATAAAAGTTTATAATAATTCAAGAAGAGAAATTAAAACAAGTTTATTAAATAATGTTATTTCAGATGCTTATGCATTAAATCCAGCTCCATCATATAAATCAAGAAGGTTAAAAATATATTTTTGTGCACAATCTGGAACAATGCCTCCAAGATTTAATTTTAATGTAAATGATAAAGGACTTGTTCATTTCTCATACTTAAGATATTTAGAAAATAAGATAAGAGAAAACTTTGATTTTGAAGGAACACCAATAGTAATTAATTTTAAAAGTAAGGGAGAAGAGTAGTTAAAATACTCTTTTTTTGTAACCAAAATTATAAAAAACCATATATTAGACTAGAGGTGAATGTCTATATGAATTTTAGTGATAGTTTCTTTAAAAAGGTAGAGAATAAAACAAATGTTAAAAAATCTACAATTATGAATTTAGCACAAAAACTCCAAGGTGATAATATGAAAAATGAAAATACTTTAAGAGAGGTTATAAAAGAATTAAGTGAAATGACTGGTAAAACAGTAAGTAAAGAACAAGAAGACAAAATTATAAGTGCTGTTGTAAATGATAAAGTACCTAAAGATATTGATAAAATGATATAAACTTCTTTAAGAAGTTTTTTTTGTATGTTATAATGTATTAGAAATAGGTGAAGAAAATGAAGAAGAATAGTTTTGTTGAAGGAACAGTATTTGCATATATAGCAATATTACTTACTAAAATAATAGGTGCAATATATGTAATACCCTTTTATAATATAATAGGAGAAAGCGGAGGAGTATTATATTCATATGCATATAATGCCTATAATTTATTTTTAAATATATCTACGAGTGGTATACCTACTGCGGTAAGTATTATTATTGCAGAGTATAATGCATTAAAGATGTATAATGAAAGGGAGTATACTTTTAAGGTAGCAAATCGTGTTATATCAGTTATATCTTTTATTGCTTTTGTTGTAATGTTTATATTTGCAAAGCAAATAGCATATTTTTTTACAGGTGGAATTACAGGTGGAAATTCTATTGAAAGTATTGTTCTTGTAATAAGGGTTATATCTTTTTGTCTTTTAATAATTCCATTTTTGAGTGTTACAAGGGGATATTTACAAGGAAATAAATATGTATCTGTTTCATCATTTAGTCAACTTATTGAACAAGTATCACGTATAATAATAGTTTTAATTGGTTCATATGTAGCGATTAATGTACTTCATTATAGTATACCTATAGGTGTTTCAGTTGCATTATCAGGTACAGTTTTTGGTGGTTTATGTGCATTATTATTTTTAAAATGGAAAATACACAAAAATAAGGATGAATTTAAAAAGGGTGTAACAAGTATTTCTGATTCAACAGTAACAAGCAAAGAAATAATTAAAAAAATAATTGTACATGCTATTCCAGTTATTGCGATTGCAGTTACTCAAAATATATATGAAATGATTGATTTAAAATTTATAATAAAAGGTCTTCACATGATAGGTTATTCAGGTGAAAAAAGTGAATTGCTTGGTAGTGTTGTTGTTACATGGGGGCCTAAAATATGTATGGTAATAAATGCACTTGCAATAGGTTTATGTGCTAGTATAATACCTTTTATAGTTAGTAGTTATGTAAAAAATGATAAGAAAGAATTGAATAGAAAATTTAATCAGGCAATTAATACAATTATATTAGTAGGAATTCCATTAGCTGCTTTTATTACTGTATTTTCAAAAGAAGCTTATTATATTTTTTATGGAAATAGTGTATATGGAACAATAGTTTTAAAAGCATTAGCATTTGTAAGTGTTTTATTTAGTCTTCAAATGGTAATTAATATGATGCTTCAAGGTATGAAAAAATATAAAGTTGTTTATCTAAATACAATAACAGGAATTGTGGTAAATGCTATACTTGATATACCTATGATACTTTTATTAAATAAGATTGGTTTTTATCCTTATTTAGGTTCTTTATTCGCAACTGCAATAGGACAATTTGTATCAATATCAATAGTATTTATAAGTATGAAGAAAGAATTTAATTTTAGCTATAAATCAATTGTTAATGCATTTTTTAAAACAATGTTATCAACATTAATAATGTTAGTAGTAATGCTTATATTAAAATATTTCTTATTTAATACAAGTAAATATTTTATTACATTAATAGAACTTGGTATATCTGGTATATTATCTATTCTAGTATACATATTATTTGCGTATAAAATAGGTTTTATAAATAGTGTACTTGGGGATGAAATGATTAATAAAATATTAAAAAAATTAAAGATAAAAAAATAGGTGAAGAATATGAAAGAAACATACGTAGAAATTAATCTTGATAATTTAGAAAATAACGTTAAATCAATAAAAGAAAAATATAGTAATTATAAATATCATATAGCAGTTATAAAATCAGATGCATATGGTCATGGAAGATACATAGTTAATAGCTTATATAATAGTGGTATAAATTATGTCGCAGTATCTTATATAGGTGAAGCACTTGAAATTAGAAAATATAATAAAGAAATTTCAATATTATGTTTACAACCTGTTGATCTTGATGAAATATTACTTGCGGTAGATAACAATATAACTGTTATTGTTCATGATATTAATTATTTAGATTTATTATTAAAAGAAAAATTTAATGGTAAACTAAAAATACATTTAAAAATAGATTCAGGTATGAATAGATTAGGTTTTAAAGATAAAAATGAGGTAAAAAAGGCATATGAATTAATAACTTCAAATGATAATTTTATATTAGAAGGAATATTTACTCATTTCGCAACTATAGGTGTTTTTGATAAACATTATGATGATCAAGTAAATAAATTTAAAGAAATAACTTCTTTAATAGATTTAAATGAAATACCTATTGTTCATTTAGGAAGTAGTGTTATTTTATTATCTCATCCAAAACTTGATTTTTGTAATGCAGTTAGAATGGGTATTCTTTTATATGGCTATAATGTTTCTTATAGTTTAAGTAATAATGGGTTAAAAAATAAACTTAGAAATTTAAGAAATAGATATTATCAAAAAAAATATAATATAAGTAAAACTTTTTCTAATGTTAAAATAGATTTAAGACCTTCTATGAAAATGTATACTAAAATAATTCAAATAAAAAATGTAAAAAAGGGTGAATATATTGGTTATGGAGCAAGTTTTAAAGCAGAAAAAGATATGATAATTGCTGTATTACCAATAGGATATAGTAATGGAATTGGTAAAAAAAATAATGGTAGATATGTATTAATAAATTCTAAAAAATATTATATGGTTGGACAAATGGCTATGAATATGATGACTATAGAAATAGATAATAGTGTAAAAATTAATGATAAAGTACTTATATTAGGAGATAATATTACACTTGGTCAAATGAGTAGATTTAATGATTGGTCAATATCAGAAACATTATTAAATATAGGAAATAGTAATAGAAGAATATATATAAAAGGTAAAGACAAAATATATGAAGAAGATAAGAACTAAACAAAATGCTTGTTTAGTTTTTTTGTAATAAAGAAAATATTTAGTCATATAGTTAAGTAAAGAAAGTAGGGATTAAATGGAAAAAATAGATATTATAAAAAGTATATCAACAAGAACAAATGGAGATATATATTTAGGAGTAGTAGGTGCTGTTAGAACAGGTAAATCTACATTTATAAAGAAATTTATGGAGAATTTAGTTGTTCCAAATATACAAGATGAGTATGAGAAAAAAAGATGTTTAGATGAAATTCCTCAAACAGCACAAGGAAAAACAATTATGACTATTGAGCCTAAATTTGTTCCTAGTAATTCAGCTAAGATAAAAGTAGATGATTTTGAAACAAATATTAGGCTTGTTGATTGTGTTGGATATGTTATACCTGCTGCTAAAGGTTATGAAGATGAAATGGGAGAACCAAGAATGGTTAAAACACCATGGGTGAGGTTGAATAAGTGATACCCAAATATAAAAATAAATAAATGCCGATAAAATAAGGGCTAAAG
>CAKPEJ010000010.1 GCA_934149325.1 uncultured Bacilli bacterium | reverse complement strand
CTGTTCCCATCCCGAACACAGAAGTCAAGCACTTCAGAGCCGAAGATAGTAGAAATGCAAAAATAGGACGTCGCTAACTTTTTTTATTTGAAAATGTTATGATTTTATACTATGAATAAATTTATTTAAATGTATTTCATGGTATAAAATTTTTTTGTTAGATTTATTTAAAATAAATGTCGTAAAAAATATGTTACTTTTTTTAAAATAAGTTGAAATATATATTTTTTATTTGTATAATAAATATATAATAATTTTGATATGGAGGTTATATATTATGGAATATAAAATTACAACAAGATCTGAAAGAGATACAATTGAATTAGCAGAAAATTTTGAAGCAGAAAAGATTCCAGGAATGGTTATATGCTTGAATGGTGATTTAGGTAGTGGAAAAACTGTTTTTACAAAAGGTTTTGCGGCAGCACTTGGCATAGATGAAGTAATCACTTCACCTACATTTAATATAATTAAAGAGTATGTTAATGGTGAAATGCCTTTATATCATATGGATGTTTATAGATTGGAAGGTAATATTGAAGGTACTGGTATAACTGAATATTTTGATAAAGATGGTGTTACTATAATTGAATGGGCAGAAATGATAAAAGATTATCTTCCAGAAGAAAGATTAGAAATAAGTTTTAAAGTTATTGGTGAAAATAAAAGAGTTTTAAAGATAGTCCCATATGGTCAAAAATACGAAGAAATATGTGAGGCAGTATTATGATCTGTCTTTTTTTAGATACTAGTTCTGATGAATTAACTGTATCTCTTGTTAAAGATAAAAAATTATTATTTGAAAAATCTATTTTAACTAAAAATGATCATTCATCATATTTGGTTTCAACTATAAGACATGCGTTAGATGAAAATAATTTGTCAGTAAAAGACATAAATAAAGTTTTTGTTACTGTTGGTCCTGGTTCATTTACTGGAACAAGAATAGGTGTTACTGTAGCAAAGACACTTGCATGGTCATTAGGAATTAATGTTGTGCCTATTTCATCATTGGAACAATATATTTATAATTATAAAGGTTACGATTATTATGTTTCAATAATAGAGGAAAAACATGATAATTTATATTATTGTATATATGATGATAAATATAATAAAATTTGTGATGAAATTTTTTGTAAAAAAGACCAAATGCTTGAAAATATTTCAGATTTAACAGGAAATGTTTTATTAATATCAAATGAAAATTATGATGGGTATACTACTTTAAATAGGAAAATAAATTCTGTAGAACTTATAAATAATTGTATTAATAATGAAGAAATTAATCCACATTTGTTAAAACCAAATTATATCAAAAAAATAGAAGTGGAATCTAAATTATGATAAATCATGATGTTGATTATAATTTACTAAAGAATATTTTTAATGAATATAAAGAAAATTATTTCCCTATAATAAATACTTTTACACATAACATTGTTATATTTAACAATAATGAAATTTTAGGATTTGTTATATATTCTGAAATATATGAAAATTGTGAGATAATTGATGTTTTTGTTAAGGAAAAATATAGAAATAATGGTTATGCTTCAAAAATGTTAAGTGAAGTTATTGAAAAAAACAAAAATAGAAGTATAACTTTAGAGGTTAATTCTACAAATGTTCCAGCACTTGAATTATATAATAAGTTAGGTTTTGAAAAGGTTGCAATTAGAAAAGGTTATTATAATGGTGTTGATGCGTATTTAATGAGAAAGAAGTAAGGTGTAAGTATGAATGATGTTTATATATTAGGTATTGAATCATCTTGTGATGAAACAAGTGTAAGTATTGTTAAAAATGGTAATATTGAAATTAATACTGTTATTTTATCACAAATTGATATTCATAAAAAATTTGGAGGGGTTGTCCCTGAAATTGCAAGTAGATCTCATGTAGAGAGTATAACTCTTGTTATTGAAGAATGTTTAAATAATGCGAATATGACAATGGATGATATAACAGCTATTGCTGTTACATATGGTCCAGGATTGGCAGGTTCATTATTAATAGGTGTAGAAGCTGCAAAAACACTTGCATTTGCATTTAATAAGCCACTTATTCCAGTTCATCATATTGCGGGACATATATATGCAAATATATTAGTTTCAAAAATGAAATTTCCTCTTATATGTTTAGTAATAAGTGGAGGTCATACTGAAATTATATATATGAAAGAAGATTACTCCTTTGAAAAAATTGGTGGAACTTTAGATGATTCTATAGGAGAAGCATATGATAAAGTTGCTAGAGTAATAGATGTTCCATATCCCGGGGGACCTGTTATTGATAGATATTCTAAAATGGGACATAATACATATAAATTACCATTACCAATGGATGATGGTAGCTACAATTTTAGTTTTAGTGGTATAAAGAGTGCTGTAATTAATCTTGCACATAATGAAAAACAAAGAGGCAATGAAATAAATAAATATGATTTGTCATGTTCTTTTCAGACAACGATAGTAGATATATTAACTAAAAAAACTATGATGGCAGTTAAAGAATATGGTGTAAAACAGTTATTGCTTGCTGGTGGTGTTTCTGCTAACAGTGGTATAAGAGAAAAATTTAAAGAATTATGTGAAAAAGAAAATGTTGAATTAGTAGTTCCAAATATGAAATATTGTACTGATAATGCAGCTATGATTGCAGCAGCGGGATACTATATGTACAAAGATAAAAAATTTGCTTCAGATGATTTAAAAATAAATCCAAATGCTTAAAGATCAATTAAGATCTTTTTTTCTTTTTAAAAATACACACCCTATATTCTAATATTGAATATAATGTTATGAGAAAGGGAGGAATTATGAAAAAATTTATTATAGGCATTATAATATGCTTAATTGCAGTATTATCGATTTTTATGTTTAACAAAAATAAAAAGGAAGATAATACAAATCTTAAAAAGGTAAAGGTTGCTGAAGTTGCACATACAATATTTTATGCACCACAATATGCAGCTTTATCAAAAGGATATTTTAAAGAAGAAGGATTAGATATAGATTTAATTTTAACACCAGGTGCTGACAAAGTTACATCTGCGGTATTATCTGGAGATGTAAATATAGGATTTTGTGGAAGTGAAGCATCAATATATGTGTATAATTCTGGAGAAAAAGATTATATTGTAAGTTTTGCAGGATTAACTAAAAGGGATGGAGCTTTTTTGGTTTCTAGAAATAAAATAGATAATTTTAGTTTAGAAGATTTAAAAGGAAAATATGTAATTGGTGGAAGAAAAGGTGGAATGCCTGAAATGACATTCGAATATACACTAAAAGAAAATGGAATAAGTTTAGATGATCTTACTATTGATACTAGTATAGATTTTGCATCAATGGGTGGAACATTTATTGGTGGTCTTGGAGATTTTGTAACTTTATTTGAACCTAGTGCTACTCAAATAGAAAATCAAGGTTTAGGTCATGTAGTTGCTTATATAGGTGAATATGGTGGAGCAGTTCCATATACTGCATACAATGCTAAAAAAAGTTATATAAAGAAAAATAAAGATGTAATTGAAAAATTTACAAAGGCTGTAAATAAAGGATTAGATTATGTATGGAATAATGATGAAAAGACTATTGCTAAAACAATTGTTGAGTATTTTCCTGATATGACTATAAATGAGCTTGCAACAATGATAAAAAGATATAAGGATAATGATGCATGGATGAAAGATACTTATTTTACAGAAGAATCATTTGATCATTTACAAGATATTATGATTGAAGCAGGTCAACTTGAAAAGAAAGTACCATATGATGATTTGGTAAATACTACTTTTTCAAATAAAAAATAAATGGAAAAATTAATAGATATAAAAAACTTATATAAAACATATCATACAAAAAAATGTGAAATAGATGCATTAAATAATATAAATTTTTCTATAAATAAAGGAGATTTTATTGGAATAGTAGGTCCGTCAGGATGTGGTAAATCTACATTATTATCATTAATTGGAAATTTAGAAGAACCAACTAAAGGAAATATAGAAAAAAATGGAACAATAAAAATTGGGTATATGCTTCAAGATGATTGTTTGTTTCCATGGCTTACAATATATGAAAATTGTTTGTTAGGGCTTAAAATAGAGAAAAATTTGACTGAAGAGAATATAGAAAATGTTAAAAATTTATTAAAAACATATGGATTGTTTGATTTTATAAATAATTATCCTAGAGATTTATCAGGGGGTATGAGACAAAGGGTTGCACTTATAAGAACGTTAGCTATTAAACCAGATGTATTATTATTAGATGAGCCTTTTTCAGCTTTAGATTATCAAACTAGATTGTCTGTTTCAAATGATGTTTTGAATATAATAAAAAATGAAGGTAAAACACTTATAATAGTTACACATGATATATCTGAAGCGATAAGTATGTGTAACAAAGTAGTTGTACTTACAAATAGACCATCTACAGTAAAAAACATATATTCAATTGATTATATAAAAGAGTATAAAGATCCAATAAAAAATAGAAGTAGTAAAGAGTTTATGGAATATTATAAACAAATATGGGATGATTTGAATTATGAAAAGTAAAGAATATAAAAAGTATTTAAGAAAATTAAAACTTGAAAGCATATTTGTTGTATTAGTTCAATTACTTATTGTTGTTATATTTTTTGTTGTATGGCAAATTCTAGCTGATAAAAAAATAATAAATACATTTTTAGTTTCCAGTCCACAAAGAGTATTCAAAACAATTGTGGATCTTATAAAGGCAAATAATTTTTGGAATCATATATGGGTTACGTTATATGAAATTATTATTAGTTTTGTATTAGGAAATTGTATAGGTATTATAGTAGCTTCACTTCTTTGGTTTAATAAATTTTTATCTAGGGTATTCGAACCATTTTTAACAATATTAAACAGTTTACCTAAAGTAGCACTTGGTCCTTTAATAATTGTTTGGGCAGGTGCAAATACTAAGTCTATAATTATAATGTCATTATTAATTTCTTCAATAATAAGTATTATTAATATTCATAATGCATTTAAATCAACTGATATAAATAAAATGAAGATAATAAAAACTATGGGTGGAAATAAATGGCAAGTATTTACAAAGGTTGTAGTTCCAAGTAATTTTTTACCTATAATTGAAACTTTTAAAATAAATATAAGTATGTGTTTTGTAGGAGTAATTATGGGGGAATTGCTTGTATCTAAAGAAGGTATAGGATATTTAATAATTTATGGTTCACAGGTATTTAATATGAATTTAGTAATAACAGGTGTAATTTTACTTGTTATACTTACAATTTTTCTTTATTATTTAGTTTATTTTATTCAAAAAATCTCTAAAAAATAGAGATTTTTTTGATATAATATTTTTTAGGAGGTATAGACTATGATAATAAATAAATTATTTAAAAGGAAGAACGTAAAAGAAATAAAAGAAGTTAAATGTTTAAATTGTAGTAAAGGAAATATAATAATAAAATTAGGTAGATATGGATTATTTGCGGCATGTAACAATTTTCCTGCTTGTAAAAATACAATTAAATTGAATGAATTTTTGTATGATGTATTAAAAAAAGATGGAATTAATATTTATGGATGGGATCATAAATGTTGGAAGTGTAACAAAACTACAAAAGTTTATACATATTTTATTAATAAACAATTAAAACCATATATGGATGAGTATGTTGAATTTCAAAGTTTAGGCTTAGATTCTATAAAACCACTCGATGATTATTTAATTAGAAATTATAAAACTATTAATAAAAATTATAGTAAAACAAAAGGATGTTACTGTACATCAAATAATTGTGAACACTGTAACGCACTTATAGGAAATTATTTTATAGTAGATGATCCACATGATATATTTGATGATTGGATTATAGGAAATTTAGATAAATATATTGTATCAAATATTGATATAGAATTATTAGGTATAAAAAAAGAAAATTTTAAAGACTTAGAGGATTATTACATGCAAATTTGTTAGTTTTTGTACCTTAAATTATTAATGTATGATAAAATTATTATAGGGAGTAGTGATAAGAATGAATCTAATAGATAGTTTAAATGATGTACAAAAAGAGGCTGTTGTAAATACTGATGGCGCAATGCTTATTTTAGCAGGAGCAGGAAGTGGAAAGACAAGGGTATTAACAACAAAAGTTGCATATCTAATAAAAGAAAAAGGTGTTAGACCAGACAATGTACTTGCGATAACATTTACAAATAAAGCTGCAAAGGAAATGAAAGAAAGAATATATTCTTTAGTAGGAAATGATGCATTTAAGATACAAATATCAACTTTCCATTCTTTTGGATTAAAGATACTAAAACAAAATTATAATTTACTTGGTTATCAAAGTAATTTTACTATAATAGATTCAGATGATTCATTATCTGTTGTAAAAAAGATAATGAAAGAACTTGGTATAGATACAAATAAATATAATCCAAGAGCAGTTAGAAGTGCTATTTCAAATAATAAAAATGAAATGATAGATCCTATAAATTATGAGAATTATGTTCATACTGATTATGATGAAGTTGTACGTGATGTATATAAAAAATATGAAAAAAATTTAAAACTTAATAATGCAATTGATTTTGATGATTTATTAATATTACCGCTTAAATTGTTTAAAGAAAATCCATTTGTTTTAAAAGAGTATCAAGAAATATATAAATATATTTTTATTGATGAGTATCAAGATACAAATGAACCACAATATTTGTTATCAAAGTTAATAAGTAGTAAATATAAAAATATAACTGTTGTTGGAGATGCTGATCAAGCAATATTTACTTGGAGAGGCGCAAATTACAGAAATATTTTGAATTTTGAAAAAGATTATAAAGATGCAAAAGTCGTTGTTCTTGAGGAGAATTATAGGTCTACAAAAACAATATTAAATGCTGCTAATAACGTTATAAGAAATAATAAGGTCAGAAAAGAGAAAAATTTGTGGACTGAAAACGATGAAGGAAATAAGATAACTTATTATAAAGCTTTTGATGAAAAAGATGAATCATATTATGTTGTTAAAGAAATAAAAAAACTATTGAATGAAAATATTTCACCAAATGACATATGTGTTCTATATAGAGCAAATGCACAATCAAGAACAATAGAGGAAGCTTTTTTAAGTAATGCAATTTCATATAGAATAGTAGGTGCATATGCATTCTATAACAGAAAAGAAATTAAGGATTTAATGGCATATTTAAAATTAATTTATAATGAAAAAGATGATATATCATTATTGAGAGTTATAAATTATCCAAAGAGAGGTATAGGTAATAAATCAATTGAAAATTTAAGCATAAAGGCTGATGTTTCTAATAAATCATTATATGAAGTTATAGATAGTGGAAAAGAATTAGAATTTAAAAATTTGATTGAAAGAATGAAAAAAGAAAGTGAAAAATTATCATTAACTGAATTAATAGATTATGTATTAAAAGAAAGTGGTATAAAAGAATCTTTAGAAAGTGAAAAAACTTTAGAAGCAGATATTAGACTAGAAAACTTAGAAGAATTTAAATCAATAACTAAAAATTTCGAAGAGAGTGAAGGAATAGTTTCACTAGAAGATTTTTTAGATGAATTATCATTAGTAAGTGATGTTAGTGAACAAAAAAATGAAACTGAAGAAAAAGTTACACTTATGACTATGCACGCTGTAAAAGGACTTGAATTTGATTATGTTTTTGTAATTGGAATGGAAGAAGGATTATTTCCTCATTCAAATTCGATGGAAAGTTCAGATGAATTAGAGGAAGAAAGAAGATTGTGTTATGTTGCTATAACAAGGGCAAAAAAGAAATTATATATAGTAAATGCAAGAAGTAGAATGCTTTATGGAAGGGTGTCTTCCAATATTCCAAGTAGATTTATATCTGAAATGGGTGAAGATGTATTAGATGAAATAAAAAAGGATACAAGTAACTTAACAAATAAAAAAATAGATAAAGAAAAAATGTTTAATGAAGATAATGATTTACATCCAGGTGATTTTGTTAAACATGACAAATATGGATCAGGTGTTGTAATAAACATAGATGGTTCTATTGCAACAATATCATTTACTCATAGTGGAGTAAAAAAATTAATGAAAAATCATAAGAGTATAAAGAAAGTGAGTATATAATATGAAAAAAATAAGAAAATGTGTAATCCCAGTAGCTGGAATGGGAACAAGATTTTTACCAGCAACAAAAGCAACTCCAAAGGAAATGCTTCCAATAATTGATAAGCCAACTTTACAATATATTGTTGAAGAAGCTACTCAAAGTGGAATAGAAGAAATTTTATTTATAACTAGTCCATACAAAAATTCAGTATTAGATCATTTTGATAAAAGTTATGAACTTGAGAGTAGATTAAAAGAAAGTGGAAAGTTAGATAAGCTTGAAACTGTTAAAAATATATCATCTTTGGCAAAATTTACATATATAAGACAAGGTGAGCCAAATGGAAGTGGACATGCTATTAATTTAGCAAGATCTTTTGTTGGTGATGAACCATTCGCAGTAATGTTTGGTGATGATTTAATGAAATCAGATGTTCCAGTATTGAAGCAATTAATAGATGTTTATGAAAAATATGATTGTAATGTTATAGGTGTGCAGGAAGTAGATCCTAAGCTTGTATATAAATATGGAATTATTGAGTATGAAAATAATTCTGAAAAAATAAAAAATATAATTGAAAAACCAAGTGTCGAGGATGCACCAAGTAATCATGCAGGACTAGGTAGATATATTGTTAAACCTGAAATATTTGACGAACTTGATAAATTAAAAAGAGGAATAGGTAATGAATATCAATTTGTAGACGGAATGAAAGCACTAATGAAGTCTCAAGATTTTTATGCATGTAATTTTGATGGAAAATATTTTGATATAGGAAGTCAAATAGGATATTTAAAAGCAAATATAGAATTTGCGCTTGATAGAGAGGATTTAAAGAAAGAAGTAGACGCATATATAAAAACATTAAAAAGGTAGGTTTAATATGAATGTAAAAGAAAGAATAGATGAATTAATTGGTTATATAAATCAGGCAAGTTATGAGTATTATATTTTAGATAATCCAACAATTACAGACCAAGAATATGATGATTATTATAGTGAACTATTGTCTTTAGAAGAAAAGTATCCAGAATATAAAAGAGAAGATTCTCCAACAAATAGAGTTGGAGGAAATGCTGTGGATAAGTTTGAAAAAGTTTCACACCAAAGTCCTATGCTTTCTTTTGATGATATTTTTAATGAAGATGAGATTGTATTATTTGATGAAAGAATTAGAAAAGTTATAAAAAATCCAGAGTATACTCTAGAACCAAAAATGGATGGACTTTCTGGATCACTTATTTATAAAAATGGTGTTTTAGTAAGAGGAGCAACTAGAGGTGATGGTCTTGTTGGTGAAGATATAACTATGAATGTTAAGACTATAAAATCTTTACCACTTAGACTTACAAAAAATATAGATATAGAAGTTCGTGGTGAAATCTATATGAGTAAAGCTTCTTTTGAAAAAGCAAATATTGAAAGAAGAAAAAATAATGAAAATGAATTTGCAAATCCAAGAAATGCTGCAGCAGGCTCTGTAAGACAATTAGATAGCAAAATTACTGCAAAGAGAAATTTGGATTTTATGGCATATTTTATACCAAATCCAGAAGATTATGGATTAAAGAGTCAATCAGAATCTTTAAATTTCTTAAGAGAATTAGGTTTTGTAACTAATTATAAATATAATACAGTGGCAACTTCAGTTGGTGAAATAATATCAGATATAGAATCATTATCAAAAATTAGAAAAGAATTACCTTATGCCATAGATGGAGTTGTATTAAAAGTTAATAGTTTAGAAGATGAAAAAAAATTAGGTTTTACTGCAAGAGTACCAAGATGGGGAATCGCATATAAGTTTCCAGCAGAAGAAGTTTTAACTACTTTGAAAGAAATAAAATTTACTGTAGGTAGAACTGGTAAAATTACGCCTAATGCAATTTTTTCTCCTGTCCATGTAGATGGATCAGTGGTTACTAAAGCAACTTTACATAATGAGGATTATTGCATAGATAAAGATGTAAGAGTTGGAGATGTAATTTCTATTAGGAAAGCAGGAGATGTAATTCCAGAAGTTGTAGAGGTAAAATTAGATAGAAGGAAAGATGATAGTGTACCTTTTAAAATGATAGAAAATTGTCCTATGTGTAATACTCTTCTTATAAAAAAAGATGCAAATAATTTTTGTCCAAATGAATCCTGTCCATCTAGAAAGATAGAATCTTTAATACATTTTGTATCAAGAGATGCAATGTATATAGATGGATTTGGTGATAGGATAATAGAGGACTTTTATAACATGAACTATTTAAATAATATAGAAGATTTTTATACTCTTTATAAATATAAAGAGGAATTAAAAACATTAGAAGGTTTTGGTGAAAAGAGTATAGATAATTTATTAACTTCTATAGAAAATAGTAAAAATAATTCTTTAGAAAGATTATTATTTGGTATTGGAATAAGATATGTTGGAAAGAAAACAGCTAAGATATTAGCCAAATATTATAAAGATATGGATAATTTAGTTAATGCAACATATGAAGAGTTAATATCGATACCTGATATTGGTGATATAATTGCAAAAAGTGTTGTTGATTATTTTAGTAATAAAAGTAATCTAGATTTTATACAAATTTTGAAGGATCTTGATATTAATATGAAATATAATGGTGTTCAAATAGATGATACAAATGAAAAAATAAATGGAAAAACATTTGTAATAACAGGAACTTTGTCTAGACCAAGAGATGAAATAAAAGAAGAATTAGAAAATAAAGGTGCAAATGTAACAAGTTCTGTTACCAAAAAAACAGATTTTGTTTTAACAGGCGAAAAAGCTGGTAGTAAATATGACAAAGCTATTAGCTTAGGTATTAAAATAATTAATGAAGAAGAATTAAATAATATGTTAAGAGAAGATATTTAAGGAGAAAACTTAAATATTTTTTTATTTTTTAGGGGGTTTTTAAACCTTTATCGCGTATATAATATGTAGGAGGGTTTTATGAAGTTTAAAGTAAAGAAAAAATTTAAGATATTTTTTATAATAATAGTAATTATTATATTAGTTAGCTGTAATAAAAAAGATAATAAAGCATTAAGAAAGAATTTAAAAACAAATAAAGATATTATTGTTAAAAAAAAGATAAATAATAATAATAATAATCCTATAGAAAATAAAGAAGTAAATGATGTAATCTCTATGGAAGATGATAATAAGTATATTGAAAAAATTAGTGAAGAACCATTTGTTAGTAATACCAATGAAGAGTCTGGTAAAAAAGAAATTATTAATACCCAAAAAGATGATGATAATATTGAAGAAAAAAATAATGTTTTAAATGTAATTACTTCTGATATATATAATGTAGAAGAAAAAGAAAATATAAAAATATTAACAGGTATGAATGAAGGTACTTTACTAGGTGAAATAAAGGAAAAATTAAAAAATGATAATAATATTATAAAAATATATAATGAAGACGTGGAATTAGAAGATACTGAAGTAGTAAAAACAGGAGAGATAGTAAAAATAGAAGTAGATGGTGAAAAGTTAGATGAAGCAATAATAATTTTAAAAGGTGATATAAATTGTGATGGAAGAATAGATATTACAGATAAGACAATACTAAAAAAACATATATTAAATCAAGAAGAAATAACTGATTATAAAAAATATGCTGGAGATATTGTTAGTGATAATATAATTGATAAATTAGATCTAGAAAAGCTTGAAAATTATATATTAGGAAAATTAACAACATTAAATTAATTAAATTTTATTCTTTTTTCTTTAAATTCTTGTTATAATATAATTACATAATGTAAGTTTATTTAGGTGGGTGTAGTATATGAATGATAAGTTAAAGTTGTTATTAGATAAAATAAATTTAAATAGTGAGTTTTACAAATATTTCGAAAATGGTAAAATAATAAAAATTATATCATCTAAAGATAAACTTAATTGGAATTTTATAATAGAAACACCATCTTTATTACCAATAGAAGTGTTAGATTTTTTAGATAATAATATCAAAAATGGTTTTGAAAAATTAAATTCAGTAACATATACTATAAAATCATTAAGTGTATCAAATTCAAAAATAAATGATTATTATCCATATGTTATTAACTCTATTGGACTAAGTCATGGAATGATAACATTATTTTCTGATAATTTAATAAAATTTACGACTGATGGACTTGTAATTGCAACTGATAATAGAGCTCAAGAGAATATAATAAAAAATAATTTAGATAAGATAAATAAAAAATTTAAACAAATAGGTTTTGATGTAAACTTAAAAGTCGTTTTAAACGAAGAAGATCATAAAGTAAAAAATGATGATGAGATAAAAATAGAAGTTGATATGACAAAAATTACTCAACCAAGAAAACATGAAGAAACCTCTTCTAGTTATAAATCGCAAGGACCTATGCCAAGTACAAAAAAAGTAAGGGATAGTAATGCTATTATAGGTACTGAAAACATGGGAAATCCAATAGAAGTTTCTAGTGTTAATGGAGAGATGGATAATGTAACAATAGAGGCTTACGTTTTTGGAATAGATATATTTGAGTCTAGTAAAAGTTCTTTTAAAATTATTACACTAAAAGTATCAGATAATAGTGATAGTTTACTTACAAAAATATTTTTTAGAAATGAAGAAGATTTTAATAGAGTAAAAGACGAAATAAAAGAAAATAAATGGTATAAAATAAATGGTAATGTTAAATATGATAATTTTGCAAATGATTTTGTATTAAATGCTTATAATATTTTGGAAATACCTAGCAAGTTTATTGAAATAAATGATGAATCAGATGAAAAAAGAGTAGAACTTCATACTCATACATTAATGAGTCAGATGGATGGTGTAGTAGCTGTTGAAGATTTAATAAAACAGGCAAAAAAGTGGGGACATAGAGGTATTGCAATTACAGATCATGATGGAGCTCAAAGTTTTCCTAATGCATTTAATTTAGTTAGGGGAATGAATAAAGATTTAGCAGATGGAGAAGAACCATTTAAAGTAATATATGGATGTGAACTTGTCATGGTTGATGACAATGTTGATATAGTTATAAGACCAACTGATGATGATATTTTATCTTCAACATATGTTGTATTTGACCTTGAAACAACAGGTTTTAATGCAGGTGGTGCAGACTCAATTATTGAAATTGGTGCTGCTAAAATATGTAATGGTGAAATAATAGATTCTTTTGATGAACTTATTGATCCAGGAAGAAAACTTCCACCTAAAATTACTGAAATAACACATATAACAGATGATATGCTTGTTGGTAAAATGAATGAAGAAGATGCAGTTAAAAAGTTTATTGACTGGATAGGTGGTAATTTACCAATGGTTGCGCATAATGCGAAATTCGATGTTTCATTCATAGAAATGGCATATCAAAAATATAATTTGGGTGAATTTAAAAATCCAGTAATAGATACATTAGAATTATCAAGAGCGCTTGATACTGGTGAAGCAAGACATAGTTTATCAGCAATTACAAAAAGATATGGTGTTGTTTTTGATGAAGATGCTCACCATAGAGCAAATTATGATGCTGAGGGAACCGCACTTGTATTACATAAAATGTTAAAAAAGATGTATGATCAAAATTTTAGAAAAATAAGTGAACTTAATAATTTAGTTCCAAAAGATGAAATACATAAATATGGTAAAACTCACGATATTAATATATTAACTTTAAATAAAAAGGGGCTTAAAAACATTTTTAAGATTATATCTTATGCAAATACTAGATATTTATATAAAACTCCAAGAATACTTAGAAGTGAAATAGAAAAATATAGAGATGGCTTATTAATTGGTAGTGGCTGTTACCAAAGTGAAGTGTTTAAAGCAGCTAGTACAAAAAGTGAAGAAGAGCTTGCAAATATTATTAAATTCTATGACTATGTTGAGGTTCAACCTGTAGATGAATATTGTCACTTGGTTCCTAGTGTTTTTGAAAATGAGGCACAACTTATTCAAAATATAGAAAAAATTGTAAAAGTTACAGAGGAAGCTGGAAAGATAATTGTAGCAACAGGTGATGTTCATCATTTAAGAAAAGAAGATAAAATTTATAGAGAAATTATTATTAATCAAAATGTACCAGGTAGAGGAAGACATCCTCTTATAAGAAATAGTAAAGGTGGAAATATTCCATCACAACATTTTAGAACTACTAATGAAATGCTTGAAAATTTCGAATTTTTAGGAAAAGAAAAAGCTAAAGAAATAGTAGTAACAAATCCTAATAAAATTTTAGATATGGTAGATATATTTGATGTAATAATTCAAACAGGTGGAGTTCCTTTTTCACCAAGAGTAAAAGCTGATGATGGAAAAACATATCTAGATTGTCCTAGAGTTGTAACAGATTTAGTTTATGAAAAAGCAAATGAATGGTATGGTGATCCACTTCCACATAATATAGAAGAAAGACTTGGAACTGAGCTTTATGGTGATATTGTTTTAACGAGTGTAAAATATTATCTTGATAAAAATTTAAGTGATGAAGAAAGAGAAAATGAATCTTTTAAACAGTTACATAATTTAATTATAGAGGGATCTGATGCTGTAAAAGATTTAGTAAGAAAGTATTTGGTTGATACTAGTGAAGAAGAATTATCAGGTGATGATCTTGAGAAAAAATTGAAAAAGAGTTTAGGTGGTGTAATTGGTGCTGGATTTGATCCAATTTATTTAATTGCTCAAAGACTTGTTAAAAAATCAAATAATGATGGATATTTAGTTGGATCAAGAGGATCAGTAGGTTCAAGTTTTGTCGCAACAATGATGGGAATAACAGAAGTAAATTCTCTTCCTGCACATTATAGATGTCCAAAATGTAAACATAGTATCTTTGAAAAAGATGGTAAAGCTCTAGGTGCTACATATTCAAGTGGATTTGATTTACCTAATTTAAAATGTCCAAAATGTGGAGAAGATATGATAAAAGATGGACAAGATATTCCATTTGCGACATTTCTTGGATTTAATGCAGATAAAGTACCAGATATAGATTTAAATTTTTCAGATTTAAATCAAGCTGCGACACATGAATATACAAAAGTATTATTTGGTGTTGATAATGTGTATAGAGCAGGAACAATAGGAACTGTTGCTGAAAAAACAGCATATGGTTATACAAGAGGCTATTTTGAAGATAAGGGTATAAATAAAAGATCTATTGAAATAGAAAGACTTGCTAAAGGATGTACTGGTGTTAAAAGGACAACAGGGCAACATCCTGGTGGAATAGTTGTTATACCAGATTATATGGATGTATTTGATTTTACACCATTCCAATTTCCAGCAGATGATCCAAATTCTGCATGGAGAACAACGCACTTTGACTATCACAAAATTGAAGATGATGTATTAAAACTTGACATATTAGGTCACTCAGACCCTACACAACTTCGTATGATTCAAGATATGACAGGAACAGATGTATCAAAGGTTCCATTAGATGATAAAGAAACAATGGGAATATTTTTATCACCTGAACCACTAGGAGTAACTAAAGAACAAATTATGTGTGAAACAGGTACTCTCGGTATACCAGAATTCGGTACAAAATTTACGATTCAGATGGTAGAAGATACAAAACCAACAACATTTGCTGAACTTATAAAAATATCAGGACTTTCTCATGGAACTGATGTTTGGCTTGGAAATGCACAAGAACTTATAAAAAATAAAGTTGTTCCATTTTCAGAAGTTATAGGATGTCGTGATGATATAATGGTATATCTAATGTATAATGGACTAGAACCTATAAAAGCATTTAAAATAATGGAATTTGTTCGTAAAGGAAGGGCTAGTAAACCAAAAGATCATGATCAATGGGTAGAATATGAAAATACATTAAAAGAAGCTGGAATAGCAGATTGGTATATAGAATCATGTCATAAAATAAAATACATGTTCCCTAAAGCTCATGCAGCCGCATATGTTATTAGTGCATTTAGAATTGCTTGGTATAAAGTTCATATGCCAGTTTATTACTATGCATCTTGGCTTTCTTGTAAAGCAACAGATGTTGATATTATTTCTATGATAAATGGTTATGATGCAATAAAAGAAAAAATAATTGAAATAGATAATAAAGGTAGAGAAGCTACTAATAAAGATAATGGTGTTCATGAATCACTTCAATTATGTTTAGAAGCTACAGCAAGAGGAATTAAATTCTTAAATGTTGATTTATATAAGAGTCAAGCAACAACTTTCTCTGTTAATAGTGAAACAGAAATTATCCCTCCTTTTAATTCAATAGAAGGTCTTGGTGATACAGTTGCGAATAATATAGTTGATGAAAGAGAAAAGAAACCATTTATATCTATTGAAGAATTTCAAATAAGATGTAAAGTTTCAGGTACTCTTATAGATAAAATGAGATTAATGGGTATTTTTGAAGGAATGCCTGAAACAAGTCAGCTTAGCCTATTTTAAATAAAATGACGATTATTCGCCATTTTTTTCTTTATTATGGTAAAATATTACTTGTGGGAGGATAACTACTATGTATTTTGAATATAATGGTAAAAATTATGAAGTTATTGTGGAAAAAAAGAATAATAAAAATACATATTTAAGGGTTAAAGAAGATTTAAAAATACATATATCTACTTCAAAATATACACCAAAGTTTATGATAGAGTCTTTAGTTAAAAATAATAGAAAATCTATTGAGAAAATGATAGATAATCAACTAAAAAAAAATGAAGAAAAATCTGATTATTATTATCTTGGAAAAAAAATAAATGTTGTTAAAATAAATGTAATAAAGAAACCATACTTAGAAAATGATACTTTATATATAAAAGATGAAAGTGATATTGAAAAGTGGTATAAAAAACAAATAAAACTTGTATTTTTAGAAAGATTAGATTATGTATATAATAATTTTTCTAAAAAAGTTCCTTATCCAAAATTAGTTATAAGAAGTATGACAACAAGATGGGGAGTATGTAATAAAAAGTTAAAAAAGGTAACGCTTAATAGTGAACTTATACATAAGGATATAAAATATTTAGATTATGTTATTGTACATGAATTATCACATTTTATTCATTTTGATCATAGTAAAGAATTTTGGAAATTAGTTGAGGAAAATGAACCTAATTATAAACAAATAAGAAAGGAAATGAGATAATGATAGAGTCTTTAGATAATAAAAAAATAAAAGAATTAAGAAAATTAAAGGATAAAAAATATAGAGATAAAGAAAAAAAGTATTTAGTAGAAGGAATTCATTTAGTATTAGAAGCATATAAAAAAGGAGATTTATTAGAAATTATTTTGGGTGAAAACGAAGATGTTGATATTTTAGTTTCTAAGGTATATGTATCAAATCAAATATTAAAATCACTTTCATCTTTAGAAACTCCTTATAAGGTAATAGGCGTATGTAAATATCCTAATGAAGATCTAGAGCTTGGTGATAAATTACTTATATTAGATGGTGTGCAAGATCCTGGTAATTTAGGAACTATAATAAGAAGTTCTGTTGCATTTAATATAAGTACAGTTGTGCTTGGTAATAACTGTGTAGATTTATATAATTCAAAGGTTATAAGGGCTTGTCAAGGTATGAATTTTCACATAAATATAATAAGAAGGGATTTAAAAGATTTTATAACAAACATAAAAAAAGAGGATTATTATATTTTAGGAACAAATGTAAATGATGGATCTGATTTAAAAAGTATCAGTAATTTGTCAAAGTATGCTATAATAATGGGGAATGAAGGAAATGGTGTTTCAAAAGAAATACAAGATATGTGTGATAAAAATATATATATTAAAATGAATGATAAGTGTGAAAGCTTAAATGTTGCGGTCGCAACTTCAATAATTTTATATGAATTAGATAATTAAGTAGGTGTTTTAAATGAAATTTATAAATGTTGGAAAAATAGTAAATACACATGGTATAAAGGGAGAACTTAGAATTTTATCAAAATTTAGATATAAAGATAAAGTTTTTAAAAAAGGTATGAAATTATATGTTGGAAAGAAAAAAACAGAGTATATTATAAATAGTTATAGATTTCATAAAATATTTGATATGGTTACTTTTGATGGATATAATAATATTAATGATGTTGAATTTTTAAAAGGTGAATTTGTATATATTAATGAAGATGATTTAATTTTAGAAAATAATGAATTTTTTTCTGGAAAATTGATTGGATTTAGTGTTATAATAGATGACAAAATTATTGGTGAAGTTGAACAAATAATTGATACTAATGCAAATGAAGTAATAAAGGTTGGTAGTGTACTTATTCCTTATGTAAAAGATTTTGTTTTAAAAATAGACGAAAAAAATAAAAAAATTTACATTAAAAACGTAAGGGGGCTTATGTAGTGAAAATAGATGTATTAACGCTTTTTCCTAATATGTTTAAAGATTTTATAAATGAATCAATTATAAAAAGGGCTCGTGATGAGAAAAAAGTTACAATTGATATTAATAATATTAGAGATTATACAAATGATAAGCATAAACATGTAGATGATACTCCATATGGTGGAGGAGCAGGTATGGTAATAAAATGTGAACCTATATTTAATGCTGTGGATAAGTTGAAGAAGGAAAACACAAAAGTAATAATGATGACACCACAAGGAGTACCATTTACTCAAAGACTTGCGTATAAATTATCAAAAGAAGAACATTTAATATTAATTTGTGGCCATTATGAAGGTTTTGATGAGAGAATAAATTCTTTAGTTGATATGGAAATTAGTATAGGTGATTATGTTTTAACCGGTGGTGAATTACCTGCAATGGTAGTAACAGATTCAGTAACAAGATTAATACCAGGTGTTATAGAAGAGGAATCACATTTAAACGATTCATTCAATAATAATTTACTTGATTATCCTAATTATACTAAACCAAGAGAATTTAATGGTATGAAAGTTCCTGATATTCTTTTAAGTGGTGATCACAAAAAAATAGATGAATGGCGAAAAGATGAGGCAATAAAGAAAACAATTGAAAAAAGACCAGATTTAATAAATGATAATTTGATAAAAGAAGTAAGTGATAATGAATATGTAAAAAAAGAAGAAGTAAAAAGAAAACAAGTTGGTAAATATTCATTAATAGAAGATAAAAATATAAAAAAAGCAGAGACAATAAAAATAAATGAAGCATATAATTTTTTACCAAAAAGAAAGTTTAATAGAGAGGATTTATCTTCAATAACAAAAGTTGTACTAGTTGAACCAAGTTTTGTGGAGACAATTGCTAAAAAAAATATATCAAAAAAATTACATATATTACTAGAGCAAGTTAAAATAGTTTTAAATGATGAAACTGATGATGAAGGATCTGCATATGTTTTAGGAGAAGTTGATAGACTTGAATCAATTATAATGAAAAATTATGCAAAATATTTAGATATTGATTATATGACTTTAATACAAAATAAACTTGATTTAATAAAAAATGAAATAAATTTAAAACAAATGATGAAAGTTGAAACGGTAGATTATAACAAGGGAAGGAGCAGATAAAATGAGTGTGATATTAACAGGAGATAGACCAACAGGAAAACTTCATGTTGGTCATTATGTAGGCTCTTTAAAACAAAGAGTTGAGTTACAAAATAAAGGTGATTATGATGAAATGTATGTTATGATTGCTGATGCACAAGCACTAACAGATAATTTTGATAATCCAAAAAAGATAAGAAATCATATATTAGAGGTTGCAATGGATTATTTATCAGTGGGAATTGATCCAAATAAATGTAATATCTTTATTCAGTCTGAAGTTAGTGAACTAACAGAACTTAGTTTTTATTATATGAATTTAGTTACTGTATCAAGACTTCAAAGAAATCCAACTGTAAAAAGTGAAATAAAGCAAAAAGGATTCGAAAAAAGTATTCCTGTAGGATTTTTTTGCTACCCTATAAGTCAAGCAGCAGATATAACAGCATTTAAAGCAGACATAGTTCCAGTAGGAGATGATCAACTTCCTATGATAGAACAAACAAATGAAATTGTATCTTCATTCAATAGAATATATGGAGAAACTTTAGTAAATTGTAAAGCAATACTTCCACAAAGTAAAACTGCTAAAAGACTCCCAGGAATAGATGGAAAAGCTAAAATGAGTAAATCTATTGGAAATTGTATATATTTATCTGATTCAAGTGAAGATGTTAAAAAGAAAATAATGTCAATGTATACAGATCCAGATCATATTAAAATTGATGATCCTGGTAAAGTTGAAGGAAACATGGTTTTTACATATCTTGATGTTTTCTCAAATGATGAGTTAATAAAAAAATATTCTGAATATAATAATTTGGATGAAATGAAAGATCACTATAAAAAAGGCGGATTAGGAGATGTTAAAATAAAAAATATTTTGTTTAACATTATGGAAGAAATATTAACCCCTATAAGAGAAAAAAGAAAATATTATGAAGAAAATATAGATGAAGTTAAACTTATATTAGAAAAGGGAACTAAAAAAGCAAGAGAAAAAGCAAATAAGACATTAAAAGAGGTTAAAAACGCAATTGGTATAGATTATTTTGAATAATTTTAGGTATTGCAATTTTTAATATATTATGGTAAAATCATTAATGTTTTGAAAAAGGCAATCCGATGTTTACTTATTTAATATGATTGCTGGTTGTAGAAAGGAAGAGATATCTATGAGTAATATTATTGATAAGATTAATGAAAAACAAATTAATCCAAATGTTCCTGAATTTAGAGTTGGTGATACTGTTAAGGTTGATTATCTAATAAAAGAAGGAAACAAAGAAAGAATTCAAGCATTCCAAGGTGTTTGTATTTCAAGAAAAGGATCAAAAGCTCAAGAAACTTTTACTGTTAGAAAAATGTCATCTGGTATTGGTGTTGAAAGAATTTTTCCAGTTCATTCACCAAAAATTGCTAGTATTACAGTTGTAAGAACAGGTAAGGTTAGAAGAGCAAAATTATATTTCCTAAGAGATATTATAGGTACTTATAAGATTAAAGAAAGAGGAAATAGATAATAAAAGGCGTGATATTAGCCTTTTTTTCTTATGGAGGAAGCAAATGAAAATAATAGAATTTTTTAAAAAAGATATAGTAAAGACAATATTAAGCTATATATTTATAATAGCTATTGTCATATTAATTAGGGTATTTGTATTTGATCCAGTAAGAGTTGATGGTTCATCAATGGATACAACATTAAAAAATGGTGAAATAATGATATTAAATAAAATTTATTATAGAAAAAATGATGTAAAAAGATTTGATATTGTTGTAGTTGATGAAGGAGATAAAAATATAATAAAAAGAGTTATTGGACTTCCAGGAGAAACTATAGAATATAGAGATAATAAATTATATATAAATGGAAGACAAATAAATGATCCATATCCTAGTACAGAAACAGATGATTTTTATATAACTGACATTGGTCTTGAGAAAATTCCTAGTGACTCATATTTTGTAATGGGAGATAATAGGGCTAATTCACTAGATAGTAGAAGTAATGAAATTAGTGTAGTAAAAAAAGATATAATTGTAGGAAGAGCAAAATTAATTATTTGGCCATTTAATAAATTTGGTAATGTTAAATAGATAGATTTTTTGTTATCTATCTTTTTTTTAATTCATATGTTATAATCAGAGTAATAAAAAATAAAAAAGGAGTGAAGAAATGAAAAGTTTTAAAAATATTTTATGGGGAATTATTTTAATTGTAGTTGGAGTTATATTAGGTTTAAACTCTTTAGAAATTACTAATATTGATATTTTCTTTGATGGATGGTGGACATTATTTATAATAGTACCATGTTTTATTGGATTAATTACAAATAAAGATAAAACAGGAGATATAATTGGTTTAGTAGTAGGAGTACTTCTTTTACTTGCAAGTCAGGATATTATTGATTTTGATGTTATTTTAAAACTTCTTTTACCTATAATTTTAATTATATTAGGAGTATCATTTATATTTAAAAATAGTTTTAATAATAAGGTAAATGATGAAATCAAAAAGTTAAATAAAGGTGATAAAAACAAAGATAATATAGTTGCAATAATGTCTGGTCAAGATATAAGAATAACTGATGAAAAATATGAAGGATATAATTTAACAGCTATATTTGGTGGAATTAATTTAGATTTAAGAGATGCAACTATAGAAAAGGATATAGTTATTAATGCTGTTTCAGTTTTTGGTGGAACTGATATATTAGTTCCAGATGATGTGAAAGTAAAAGTTGTATCATCATCAATCTTTGGTGGTGTAGATCAAAAGAAAAAAAGAGATAGTGATTCTAAAAAAGAATATACAATTTATATAAATGCTACATGTGTATTTGGTGGTGTTGATATTAAATAGGCTAAAAGTCTATTTTTTTAAAGTAATAATACGAACTTATGTTTTAAAACTGAAAAAATATGATATAATTAGTCATAAAGAAGGTGCATAAAAATGAATAAAATTTATATGTGTATAGATTTAAAAAGTTTTTATGCATCAGTAGAATGCGTAGAAAGAAATCTTGATCCACTTGATACTAATTTAGTAGTAGCAGATAAATCTAGAACAGAAAAAACAATATGTTTGGCCGTAAGTCCATCATTAAAAGAATATGGACTTAAAGGTAGAGCAAGATTATTTGAGGTAGTAGGTGTAGTAAGAAAAGTAAATAATGAAAGAAGAAAAAATAATAACTATAGAAAATTTACAGGTAAATCATATAAAAATAGTGAATTAAAAAATAATAAGTCATTAGAACTTGATTATATTGTTGCTCCTCCTAGAATGAAACTTTATATGAAATATAGTGCTGAAATATATAATATATATTTAAAATATTTATCAAAAGATGATATATATGTTTATTCAATTGATGAAGTTTTTTGTGATATTACAAATTATCTTAAAATGTATAAAATGACTCCGAAAGAACTTGTAAGTATGATTATAAAAGATGTCTATGAAAATACTGGTATAACAGCAACTGCTGGAATAGGAACTAATATGTATTTAGCTAAAGTAGCAATGGATATAACAGCTAAACATATGGCTCCAAATGAAATAGGTGTAAGAATTTCAGAACTTGATGAAATTAGTTACAGAAAAAAATTATGGAATCATACACCACTTACAGATTTTTGGAGAGTAGGAAAAGGATATGCAAAAAAATTAGAAGATAATAATATGTATACTATGGGTGATGTGGCTTTAATGAGTATAAATGATGAAAATTTGTTATATAAATTATTTGGTGTTAATGCAGAGCTTTTAATTGATCACTCTTGGGGGTATGAAAGTACAACCATGAAAGATATAAAAAATTATAAACCAGAAAATAATAGTATTTCAAATGGACAGGTGTTACACTGCCCATATGACTATAAAAAGGCAAGATTAATAGTTAGTGAAATGATTGATTCATTATCTTTAGAACTTACTGAAAAAGAAAAATCTACAAATTGTATAGTTTTAGTTATTGGTTATAACGCTGACAATAATAATGATAATATAGAAATAGTAAAAGATTATTATGGAAGAAGTGTTCCAAAACCATCACATGGACATATAAATATGGATTATAGTACATCATCAACTAAATTACTTACTAAAAAATGTTTAGAATTATATGATAAAATCATTAATAAAGATTTACTTGTTAGAAGAATAAATGTATGCGCATGTAATGTAATAGATGAAAAGGAAGCACAAAAGAAAATAAGTTTTAATCAATTAGATTTATTTTCTAATAATGATAAAATAATGAAAGAAAAAAAAGAAGAAAAACAAAGTGTTAAAGATGAAATGAAACTTCAAAAAACTATATTAGATTTAAAAAATAAATATGGAAAAAATGTAATATTAAAAGCAATGAGTTTAGAAGAAGGATCAACTATAAAAGAACGAAATGAACAAGTAGGAGGTCATAAGGGATGAAATATGATGAAATAATTAATTTGCCTCATTATGAACCAAAATATCATAAAAGAATGAGTAAAAGTCAAAGAGCCGCACAATTTTCTCCTTTTTCTGCACTTACTGGATATGATGAAATGGTAAAGGAAATAGAAAGATTAACTAAAGATAAGATTATAATTAGTGATGACGAAATAAATGTAATAAATGAAAAATTAAATTATTTAATTCAAAATAAAATGTTAGATTCTTATGTTTCCATAACTTATTTTGTAAAAGATTTGAAAAAAGATGGTGGAAAGTATTATAAATATAATGGTAAAATAAAAAAAATTGATAATATGAATAAAAAAATTACATTAAATACTTTAGAAAAAGTTAGTATAGATGATATAATTAATATAGAATTATAAATAAAAGGTGTATTTATGAAATTAGATGAATTAAAAAAAGAATATGATAAATTACAATTAAAATATGGTGATAAAAATCTTGATTCAATATATAATGGAGGATGTAATAATAACCCAGATATTTGTTTTGTATTTATGAATCCAACAAAAAGAAATATTGCATCTTCTAAAGAATGGAAAGGTTTAAAATCTCCATGGATTGGAACAAAAAATATTTGGACTTTATTTTTTAATTTAAATTTAATAGATGAAGAAATATATAAAGAAATTAGAAAAATTAAAGGTAAAGAATGGACTGAAGAATTTGCTCAAAAAGTTTATGATAATGTAAAAAAACATAAATATTTTATTACAAATTTAGGAAAATGTACTCAAGTAGATGCAAGAGAATTACCTGATAGTGTCTATAAGAAATATTTACATTTACTAGAAAAAGAGATAGAAATAATTAATCCAAAAGCAGTAGTTTTATTTGGAAATCAAGTAAGTTCAATAGTTCTAAATAAAAAAATTTCTGTATCACAATGTAGAAAAAAAGTTTTTACAAAAATTATAAATGGAAAAAGATATAATTGTTATCCAGTTTTTTATCCAGTAGGGAATGGTAGCTTTAATGTTCAAAAATCAATAGAAGATATTTTATATATAATGAAAAAAATAAATAATGAGGAAGTGTAATAATATGGGAAAGCATTCAATAATAATTATAAAAAATAAAGATAATAAGTATTTACAGTATTATGATAATATATGGAATAGTTATTTATTTTTAAATTGTAAACTTCCTAATGGTAATAATACTGATTTAGTAAAAAATGAAGTTAGTAAAGATTTAGGTTTAGAAATAGACGATATAAATGTAAAATTATTAGATAGTAAGACACATAAAAAGTTTTCAGAAAGTGCAAAAAAAGAAAAGGTATATACTCATTATTTTTATAAAGTAACATTAAATAAAGAAATAAAAAATGATGATTTTGAAATAAATGATGTTAAATATAAATGGTTATCTTATGAAGAAATGATAAATGATGAGAGAATATCAAAAGTTAACAGTGATATTATTGAGTTTGTAAGAAATATAGAAGAAAGTAATGAAAGAAAGACAATTATGAAAAATAGAGAAGTAAAACCATTTTCAATATGGAAACATTTTAAAGGAACAACAGCATTTGTAATTACAGTAGCAGAACATAGTGAAACAAATGAGAAATTAGTAGTTTATTATTGTACTGATAATGAAGGTAAAACTAATCATAAAGATGGGATTTATGCAAGACCTCTAGATATGTTTTTATCAGAAGTAGATCATGAAAAATATCCAAATGTAAATCAAAAATATCGTTTTGAAGAAATTGATAGTGAGAATAATTAAAAATTACAGTACTAGAAGGTGAGATAAATGGATTATTTAAAGCAAATATTACTTCAGGATAAACCAAGTGATTATATAAGAGAAAATAGTGATAAGATATTTGAAATGATTCCAGAGTTAAAATTGTGTAAAGGATTTAATCAAAATAATATCTGGCATGTATATGATGTATTTGAACATATTTTACATGTTGTAGATGGTGTCCCTAAGGATTTAGTTCTTAGAATGAGTGCGTTATTTCATGATGTTGGAAAACCTTTTGTTTATACTGAAGATGAAAATAAAGTTGGACATTTTTACTTTCACTGGAATAAATCAAATGATATTTTTTTATCATTTGCCTCTAAGTATAATTTAGAAGATAGTTTTAAAAATATGGTTTATAATTTGATTTTATATCATGACATAAATGTAGATAAACTTAATAATGATGAATTAGTTAACTTATTAAATATTTTTGATAAAGATGGTATAGTAAGATTATTTGAATTAAAGAAAAGTGATTTACTTGCTCAAAATAAAAAATTTCATTATTTATTGAAAGAATATGAAAGAGAGAAAATAAAATTGTTAAATATGAAAAAGTAAGAGTTAGTAAAAATAATTTAAGGAGGATGTATTATGTTTGAAAACTATTTATTTAGTAAATACTCAAAATATATTGTTGGATTTGCATATGAAATAGGTTATGGAGGCTGTAGTGGTTATATTGTAAAAACATATTTAGTATTGGAAAAAAGTGATAAAATAAAAGTTGTAAAGTACAAAAATTATAAAAATATGTTTAGTACCTATAGCAAAGATATTTTGATATCAGATTTACAAGAAGAAGGATATGAACCTTTGGCATCATTAATAACAGAAAAAAATACAAAAAACAAGAAAAAAAGTTTATTTAGAGTTGTTAAATAAGAATTATTTAAAAAATTATAAAATGTATAACAATTATGTGATTAATAATATAAAAAAATATATTATAATAATTTAAAAAGAAAATGAAAAATCGAATTTTTATTTTCTTTTTTTATTTAATTTATAAGTTTTATTTTCTGTTTCTGTATAATAATCTTTAATAAAGTTATAAAAACTATAACTATCCAGCTTACCTAAATTATTAGAATCCATATCTAAGTAACTTCCATCTCCTTGAGTAGTTATATCACCGTTTACAGTAATATAAAAGTAATTATCTAAAATATAATTATTGTTATTGAATTTTTTAATATTTAAACTTTTGTTTTCAAATTCAAAATATTTTCCAAAAACTAAATTTTTTGCTCTACCAGAAAGTATAATTTCATCTTCCAATATATCTAAATTACCAGTTTCTTTATAACTAATTCTATCTTCAAATTGTTTATATTTTTCTATAACATTTTTTTCATAATCGTGAAATTGATCATTTGAAAAAGTTATATGAATTGGATTTATTTTCTTTTTTTCATTATAAATATCTGGAAAAGTATCAAAGCAATATTTTCTATATTCTAATAGTATATTAATCAAGCTTTCATTAAAAATTGTTCCATTTGTATTAAATCCAATTGATAATACTTTTAAGTTTTCATTAATTATTTTGTTGATTGTATATATAATTGCATTTATATTTAGAAGTGGTTCACCACCGCTAAAAAAAAGTCTACCAATGCTATGATTATTTTGTAAAATATAATCAATATATTTATAATTGATATCTTTATTTTGACTATTTCCACGCATACAATGGCGACATTTTAAGTTACAACGTCTAGTGACTTCTAAAGTTATATTTTTTATAAAAATATTCATAATTAATACCTCAAGAATTTATAATAACAAAAAAATAATATTAGTCAATATAATTAAGCAATTAAAAGATAAAAAGTTAATTAAGATAATGAGTTGTTTATTTTTGCAAATTATTTATTGTTGAAGAAAATGATAATTGTTAGAAATTATAGAAGAGTTTGTAGTGAAGTTATAGGATTATGTAATATAGCCAGTGGAAAAGAGGAGTTTTATTGTGGCAAGTAATATGAAAGAAAATTATGTTTTTATAATTTATAAAGTAGTGTATAATTATTTATGAAGGCAGGTGTTTTTATGAATATTCCAAAAGTTAAATTTAAAAAGATGTCACTAAAAGAAAATATTGAAATAATAAAATGGTCTTTTTTTGAAGATGGGTTGGATTTAGATGTTCATAATTATACTATTCAATATTTTCCTGAATTAGAATTTATAGATATAAATTTATCACAAGATGAAATTAACAATAAAATTAAAGAAGTTATAACAAAATATTATGAAAAATATGAAAATAAAATTGATTCTGAAGTTATAAGATATAATCAGTTATGGGAAAAATATAATGATAAGTATTTTGAAACTTTGTCTAATTTTTTTGGATGTTCTTTTCCAAAGAAAATTAATGAAATAGTTGCGACTGTTGGATTAATTCCAGTATTTCCAAGAAATTTAGATACTTTATCTTTTTCTATATCTACTAATGTTGATGATATAAAATTAATTGAAACAACTGCGCATGAAATACTTCATTTTATGTGGTTTGAAAAATGGAGAATAATTCATCCAGAAACACCTAGAAGAAATTATGATACACCATATTTGGAATGGAAGTATTCGGAAATGGTAACAGATCCAATATTAAATAATAAGCCCTTTAATGAAATATTTGATTTTAATGAAAAAGGATATGATAGTTTTTATGAACTTTATGATGGAGAATTATTAGTTATGGATAAGTTAAGAGATATTTATTCAACAGATAAAGATATTAATACTAAAATAGAATTAGGATTTAATTATATAAAGAAATGTTTTGGTAACGAGAATAAAGATTAATGTGGGGATTAAAGCATTAGAATTTAAAAAGGAAGTTAATATATGAGAAAAGCAAATAAGAATGATATTGATAAAATTGTTCAAATCAGAATTAAACAACAAAAAGATATTTGGAAAGATGAATATATTGATATGTATAATTTGTTAAGTACAACAAAAACATATTTAGAAAAACATTTAAATAATGATTTTTACGCATTTATTGAAGAAAAAGATAGTGATATAATTGCTATATGTTGTCTTCAGATTATTGAATATATACCGCAATGTAATGATAATGGTAAACACGGATATATATGTAACGTTTATACAAGTGATGAATTTAGAAATAAAGGTATTCAAACAAATTTATTAAGAAAAGTAATAAATTTTGCTAAAGAAAATAATTTGTGTGAGTTAAGTTTATCAACTGATAGTGAAAAAGCAATTTCAATATATAAAAAATTAGGATTTGAATTTGATACTTTAACAATGAAAATTATTTTTTAACAAAGTGAATTTGCTAAAATATATTTTGTTTTCGGAAAAACAGTTTCAAGTTAGAAAAAATAATCGTTAACACTATTTATAATGAGCAGTAGCTCATTTTTTTTATACTTGCAAAAATCAAAAAAATATTCCATAATATATAGAACTTTAAAAAGAGAGGTTTTATTATGGTTATAAAAGATAAAAAAGAATTTTTATTATATTTGAACTGTTTAAGATTTTTAGGACTTGGATCTGAAGGAATGGCATATTATGATAAAAGAAAAAAATATGTTTTAAAAATATATCATGATTGTTTTTTGGACGAATTTAAAGAATGCAAATATATTACTAAAGAAGAAGTACTTAAATTTAGTGAAATTATTAACAAAACATTTATTTTTCCACAAGAAGAAATAATATATGATGATTATGTAATTGGGGATGTAACAAGCTATCAACAAGGAAAAACTATTGATGAAATAAATCCTTTAAGAGTAAATTTTCAAAATTTTATAAATGCAACATTAAAAGTTGACGATGATATTAAAATATTAAGTGAAAATAATATTTTAACTTTTGATGTATTATATAATATAATGTATGGTGGAAAGAAAATAAGTGTAATTGATCTAACTGAATATTGTTTTTCTAAAGATTCTTACGAAAAACTTTTAGATGCAAACAGAAATAATTTTAATACTGGGATAATTTTATTTTTAATAGATTCTTATTTTGATGAATTTGTATCAAGTAACAAAGAATTAAATGAATTATATAGAGACAGAAAACAAAATATTAAATATTTTCTAACTTCTTTTAAAAAGTATTTAAGTGAATATATTGGTAGTGACATTACAAAATTACAAGAAGCTAAAAAGGCAATGAATAAAGAAAAGCATAAAGTACTATTTGAAAGAAAAGTTGGAATATAGTATTTTAAGTTAGAGATGATTATATACAGGATTCTACTGTGAGTATACATTTTAAGAAAAATTATGAATTAGGAACAAATAAATGCAGAATTATAGGACTTCTATCTTTTTTGTGTTATACTTAAATAGATTTAAAAAAGTGATTTTATTAAAATTAATAAGAATAAATATAAATTAGCTCATATAGTCTATAGTTAACTTTCATATAAATATTTAATTTAATATGTTTTTTATAAAAATTATAAAAAATGATTGTAATTATAAATTTAAAAAAATTTAAAAAGATGATAAATTTGTCAAATAATTTCATTGTTAGAAGTAGTAGTGCAGAATTTTTAATTTTTGAAAGACAAAAAGGAGAGAAAGGTATTGAGGTAAGATTTGAAGATGGAGATTTATGGTTAACTCAAAAAGCAATATCTGATTTATTTGATATTAGTAAACAAGATGTTAGTTATCATTTGAAAAATATATTTAATACACTAGAACTAGAGGAAAAATCAGTTGTCAAATATTTTTTTACAATTGTTAGTGATAACAAAAAATATAATATTAATTATTATAATCTCGATGCAGTTATTTCTATCAAATTTAGAGTAAATTTAGATAAAGCAATTCAATTTAGAAGATGAGTTACGAAAATTTTAAGAGAATATATGACTAAAGGTTTTGTTTTAAATGATGAACATTTATAAATGAAAATAAAGATGAAAAATTATAAAAATATATTCTTTATAATATAAAGAAACCCCTGAGATACCAGAGGTTTTTACATTTTATTTAATGATAGGTTTATTATTTTCTTTCTTTAATATTTTTTTATGTTCTTTTACTAATTTATATACTTCACAGCTTTCAGAACGTCTTTTAACAATTCTTCTTTTTAATCCTAATCTATTGTAAAATTCAGATAGTGGCATACAACTTATTACTTCTGGTTTTCCATATCCAGAGTTTTTGCAATAAGAATTATTAGTACCAACATCGTAAAAATTATCACCATCTTTAGTACATAAATAGTAATTGATTGGTCCAGTTTTTGTTGTTAAAGAATATATTTCTGGTATTAATACTTCTACTAAGTAGTATCCATCATATTTCATTAAAATCACCTCTTGTCAATATATATTAGCATATTACAATTTTAAAATCAATTAAAAGTAAATTTAATGTTATAAAAAAGTATTGATACATATGAATATAAATTAATTAAAGGCTAAATTAGATAAATGAATGGATATAGCATTAGATGAAATAAATCCAGATGATGTTTATTCTAAAATTGATGATACAGTATTGTTTTATAGAACTGAATATAATAAAGAAGTAAGAAAAATTAAATTAACTCTTATAATCTTGCGTAGATAAAACATTTTAAAGAAACAAGGGTGATTAAAGAGATTGATAGAAATATTTTTGATCGTTTTATTGACATATATGTTAATAATGATAAATCAATTAATATTAATTTGAAATTTAAAAGTGAATATAAAAATGCACTTAGGTATTTTAAAAATAAATAATATGTTATAATTGTCCATGGGTATGTTTTATTTTAAAACATGAAAGGCGTGAAAATTATGGAAAAAATTGAAAATAATGGAGGTTTTAGAAAAAACGATATCAACTGGTAAGTGGGGAGTTATGAAAAAACACTATTAAATCTTTGAAAATAAAAGAATTTTTACTAAATGCTTTTTACATTTTGGGACATTTTTTAATAAAATTTTAATTTAAATTGATAAGTGTATGACTTATGAAAAACTAAAGGAAAGGAGAGTATTGATGGAAGATAATAAATTAATCATATATAAAAATAGTGAAGGTAATATTATAGTAGATGCTATTTATAAAGATGAAACTTTATGGTTATCACAAAAAGGAATGTCAAAAGTTTTTGAGGTTGGTGTACCAGCAATATCAAAACATTTAAAAAATATATTTGAAGAAAACGAATTAGATAAAAATTCAGTTGTTTCCAAAATGGAAATAACTGCACCTGACGGAAAAATTTATAATACTGAAGTTTATAGTCTTGATGCTATAATTGCAGTAGGATACAGAGTAAATTCTAAAAAAGCAACAGAATTTAGAATATGGGCAACAAAAATATTAAAAGAATATATGATAAAGGGTTTTGCATTAAATGATGAACGTTTTATAAATGGAAATAAATATGATGCAAAATATTTTGATGAATTATTAGAACGTATCAAAACAATCAGAGTAAGTGAAAGAATGGCATACCAAAAAATCACTGATTTATTTATTGCAACAGCAGCTGATTACAATCATAAGGCAGAAGAAGCGTATACATTCTTTAAAATAGTTCAAAATAAGCTGCATTATGCTATAAGTGGACATACTGCTGCCGAATTAATATATAGTAGAGCAAACTCAGATAAAGAACATATGGGACTAACTAATTGGAAAAATTCTCCTGATGGTTTAATATATAAATATGATGTGATTATTGCAAAAAATATAGAAAATGATATAATATGTTTTAACTTTAGGGGGGAAAAATATTATGAGTTTATTAGATAAGTTTATTAGATATATAAGTATTGACACAACATCCGATTCTAGTAAAGATAATACACCTAGTACAAAGAGTCAATTAGAATTTGCTAAGATGTTGATTGATGAATTAAATTTAATGAATGTTGATGAGATTTTTTTTGATGACAAAAATTGTTATGTTTATGCTAAATTAAAAGGTAATGAACAATTACCTAAAATAGGTTTTGTAGCACACCTAGATACTTCTGAACAGGCAAAAGGTAATGATATTAAACCACAAATTATATATAATTATGATGGTAATGATGTTAAATTAAATCATAGTCAAATAATAAGTAGTGAAATGTATCCAGATTTAAAGACTCACAAAGGTAAAACATTAATTACAACAGATGGAACTACATTATTAGGTTCAGATGATAAAGCAGGCATTGCAGAAATAATGCAAATGCTTGAATACTTTTCATTAAATAAAGAAGAACACGGTGATATATATGTATGTTTTACTCCAGATGAAGAAATTGGTTTAGGTACACAAAATATTGATTATAAGATTTTTAAACCAGATTTAGCATATACAGTAGATGGAAGTTCATTAGGGGAATTTTCATATGAAAATTTTAATGCTGCTAAAGTAGATGTTGAAATAAATGGCTTTTCAACTCATGCTGGTTCAGCAAAAGGTAAAATGATAAATGCTATTCGTATTGCAACAATTATTAATTCATTACTTCTAGATGAATTACCTGAAAATACAGAGGGTTATGAAGGATTCTTTCATTTAACTAATTTAGAAGGTAATGTATCACATGCAAAAATGAAATATTTAATAAGAGATTTTGATAAAGAAAATTTTGAAAAAAGAAAAGTAATATTAAAGACAATAATTGAGCAATTAAATAATAAATATAATAATTGTATTTCCTATAAAATAAATGATCAATATTTTAATATGTATAAAGTAATTAATAGTAATAAAGATTTAATTGATAATACTGTTCTTGCTATGAAACAAGTAGATGTAGAACCATTAATAATACCAATCAGAGGTGGAACTGATGGTACTGAAATAAGTTATAATGGTATTCCATGCCCTAATATAGGAACAGGTGGACATAATTTTCATAGTGTTTATGAATATATATGTATGGAAGATATGGAGAAGACTGTAGATGTATTAATATCAATAGTCAAACAATTTTCAAAAAATAAAAAATTGGTGAATAAACGAGAATCAAAATAAAAAATTATATTTGCCATATGGCCTAGGGTTTTTACTAAAAAAATGATTACGTAAGATTTAAACCCCTAATAAATAACACAAATTTAGACAGATTAGTACAAAATCTGCCTTTTTTATGCTATAATTTTAATGATTTTAAAAAGGAGTTGATCCAAATGAACGAAGAAAAAGAGTTTAATAAAATCGTAATCAACTGGTATATACCGACTTATGGAAAACTTCCTAGAAAGGCTTATAAATAAATGGTTTTAATCTTATTTATTTTTGTATTTTATAGGCGAAAAATGATAATATTTTAAATAAAATAGTTATGATAACGACTTATGAAAAACTTTTATATAAGGTAATAAAGAAGGAGGTAATAATGAAGAAAATGGAAAATGAATATGCTAATAGTATTTTTGAGAATATTAAACATATAGATGATTATGAAAATGAATATTGGTATGCTAGGGAACTTTCAAAAGTCTTAGAATATAAAGACTGGAGAAATTTCTTAAAGGTTTTAAATAAAGCAAAAGAGGCTTGTAAAAATTCTGGATTTATAATAGATGAACAACTAGTTGAGGTCAACAAGTTGTCAAAAAGAAATAATAATGCCACTGCTAATATACAAGATTACAAACTATCAAGATACATATGTTATTTGATATTACAAAATGCTGACCCAAGTAAAGAAGTTGTTGCTTTAGGACAAACCTATTTTGCTATACAAACAAGGAAACAAGAAATAACAGAACAGGAATATGATTCATTATCAGATGACGAAAAAAGATTTTATCAAAGAAAGTTAACAAAGCAAGGTAATTATACTTTGCAAAGAGTTGCTTCTGCAGCAGGTGTTAAAAATATGGCGGAGTTTCATAATGCAGGGTATAAAGGTTTATATAATGGAGAAACTGCTATTACGTTATAGAGAAGATATTTTAGATAATATGAATGAAGATGAATTAGTTGCTAATTTATTTAGAATAAATCAAACAAAGCAAAAGCTTCTAAAAGATAATGTACAAGGAGAAAAAGAAGCAAAAGATGTTCATTATGAGGTAGGTAAAAAAGTAAGGAAAGCAATTGCAGATATTGGCGGTATGATGCCAGAAGAAATGCCAACACCTAAAAAGAGCTTAAAAAAATTAGAAAGAGAAAAGAAACAATTAGAAAATAAAGAAAATAAGAAACTTGAAGGAATAAAGTAAAGGTGGTATAAAATGAGAATAATATTAGCTTCGTCTTCAAAACAAAGACAAGATATTTTTAATATGATAGGACTAAAATATGATGTTATTACTAGCAATGAACCTGAAGAAAGTAATAAAACTAGTCCTAATAAATATGTTGAAGAGCTTTCGTTAAATAAAGCTAAATCTGTTAAGAAACAAATTGATAGCAAAGCGATAATTATTTCTGCAGATACCATTATATATTGTAATAATAAAATATATGAGAAACCAAAAAGTAAAGAAGAAGCATATTTAAATTTAAAAGAATTGTCAAATAATAAATGTACAGCATATACGGGAATAACATTAATTGATTTATATAAAGAAAAAATTATATGTTCATGTTCTAAGGCAGATGTGTATTTTAATGAAATAAAAGACGAAGAAATAGAATGGTATGTAAATAATGAAGAAAAAATTTTTAAATGTTGTGGATTTGTACCATTAGGTAAAGCATCTCTGTTTATAGATAAAATTGAAGGTGATTATAATACTTTATTAGGTATTTCTCCTAGTATAATATATAATAAATTAAAAGAACTTGGATATAGTGTAACTGATTTGGATTTTGAAAAAAGGAAGTGATTTAAATGGATATGTATCAAAAAAGAAAAATGAGAACAGAAAAGAAAAAAGATGATAGTCTAAAAAGTTTTCCATCAGTCGGAATTAACTGGTACCCAGGTCATATGGCTAAAACAAGAAGAATAATAAAGGAAAAAATAGATTTAATAGATATAATATATGAGGTATTGGATGCAAGAATACCAAAGTCATCAAAAATAAAAGATATTGATGATTTAATAGGAAATAAACCAAGAATATTAATTATGACTAAGACAGATTTATGTGATATTAATAAAACAAATAAGTGGGTAAAATATTATGAGAATCAGGGATATAAAGTAGTTTTAGTAGACTTATTAAATAATAAAAATTTAGATAAAATAAATATTGTTACAAGAGAAGTATTAGATGAATTAAATAAAAATAGAATATCAAAAGGATTAAAAGAAAGAAATGCAAGAGCATTAATTATTGGAATACCAAATGTAGGTAAATCAACTTTAATAAATCGTCTTGCTGGTAAAAAAGTTGTTGGTGTAGGTGATAAACCAGGTGTTACAAAACAACTTTCTTGGATAAGAATATGTGAAAATGTTGATTTGATGGATTCTCCTGGAATATTATGGCCAAGGATAGATGATGAAATAGTTGGGCTTAATTTATCATGTTTTTCTGCAATAAAAGAAGAAATTCTTCCAATTGACAGAGTAGCGTGTTATATTTTAAAATATATGAGCATTCATTATATGGAAGAATTAAATAATAGATATGGTATAAGTGAGTTAGATGAAGAAGATTATGTAACACCATATGAAATTATTGGAAGAAAAAGAGGATGTATAATGAGAGGAAACGAAGTAGATTATGATAAAGTATCTGCTTTAATTGTAAGAGATTTAAAAGAAGGGTATTTAGGTAAGGTAACTTTTGATGATTAATATGTATGAATATGAAGAAAACTTATATAAAGAAGGATATAATTTTATAGCAGGAACAGATGAAGCTGGAAGAGGACCTCTTGTTGGACCTGTTGTTGCAGGATGTGTTGTATTTCCAAAAGGTTATAAAAATGATTTAATTAATGATTCAAAAAAATTAACTGAAAAAAAGAGAGAAGCTCTATATGATATTATTTTAAAAGATGCATTATCAGTTGGTATTGGAATAGTTTCTGCAAAAGAAATAGATGAAATTAATATATATGAGGCGTCAAGAAAAGCAATGATAGAAGCATATAAAGAAGCAAATAAAAAAATAAAAATAGAATATTTACTAACTGATGCAATGCCTATAACTACACTTGATATTCCTGTTCTAAAAATAATTAAAGGTGATGCAAAAAGTGTTACAATAGCAGCTGCATCTATAGTTGCAAAAGTAACAAGAGATAGAATGCTTTTAGAACTTGATAAGAAATATCCAGAGTATGGATTTAAGTCTCATAAAGGTTATCCAACTAAAAAACACTTGGAAGCTATAGAAAAATATGGTATATTTGATGAGTATAGAAAAACATATAAACCTATAAAAATTTTAATAAATAGGGGGTTTTCAGAAGAAAATCGCGAATATAATAAGTGAAAGGATTTGATTTTATGAGTAAAAATTTAGTAATAGTGGAATCACCAGCTAAAAGTAAAACAATAGAAAAGTATTTAGGAAAAGATTACAAAGTTTTATCTTCTAAAGGTCATATACGTGATTTAGCAACTTCTGGAAAATATGGATTTGGTGTTGATATAGATAATGGGTTTACACCAAATTATGAACCAATAAAGGGAAAGAAAAAGGATATAGCAGCTCTAAAAAAAGAGGTAAAAAATTCAGATAAAATATATCTTGCAACCGATCCCGATCGTGAAGGAGAAGCTATTAGCTGGCATTTAAAAGATGCACTTGATATTGATGATAAAGATTATGAAAGAATAGTATTTAATGAAATAACTAAAGATGCTGTTACCAATTCATTTAAAAAAGCTAGAAAAATAGATGATTTAATGGTAAGAAGTCAAGAAACTAGAAGAATACTAGATAGAATAATAGGTTTTAGATTAAGTAAACTTATGCAATCTAAAACAGGAGGAAAAAGTGCAGGAAGAGTTCAATCTGTTGCGCTTAAATTGATAGTAGATAGGGAAAAAGAAATAGAAAAATTTAATCCAGAAGAATATTGGACAATAAAAGCTATATTTCCTAATTGTGAAGCAAATTTATTCGGATATAAAGAAGATTCAAAATTAGAAATAAAAAATGAACTTGATGCAACTAAAATTGTTAATAGTTTAAGTAATTCATACAAAATTGAATCAGTAGAAAAGAAAAATAAAAATAAAGCATCAAAACCACCATATATAACAAGTACTATGCAACAAGATGCATCAAATAAATTAAATTTTTCTTCAAAGAAAACAATGAGTGTTGCTCAAAAATTATATGAAGGTATATCTTTAAAAAATGAAACTGTAGGTTTAATTACATATATGAGAACTGATTCTATTAGACTATCTAATGAATTTACTAATGATGCATATAAGTATATAGAAGTAAATTTTGGAAAAGAGTATGTTGGAGCTATAAAGAAAGCTAAAAAAACAGAAAATGTACAAGATGCACATGAGGCTATTAGACCAACAAGTATTTTAAGAACACCAGAAAAAGTAAAAGAATTTTTAACAAATGATGAATATAAATTGTATAAAATGATTTATTTTAGAGCACTTGCTTCTTTAATGAAAGAATCTAAACAACAAGTAACAACAATTGTTCTTGATAATAATGATTATAAATTTAAAATGACAGGTACTGTTACTACTTTTGATGGATATTTAAAGGTATATTCAGATTATGAAAAAAGTGAAGATAAAATTTTACCTGATATATCAAATTATAAAACTGATGTTTTAGTTACAGATCAAGTTGAAAAGAAACAACATTTTACTGAACCACCAGCAAGATTTACAGAAGCATCTTTAATAAAAGAAATGGAAAAATTAGGTATAGGAAGACCATCAACATATGCAACTACTGTTAGTACTATATTAGATAGAGGCTATATAAATAAAGTTGATAAGAAGTTTGTACCAACTGAAATAGGTAAAGAAACAACTGAAAAGTTACAAGAATATTTTAGTAATTTGATAAATGTTAAATATACAGCAAAAATGGAAGAAAACTTGGATGAAATTGCAACAGGTAATCTTGTATGGAATGAAGTTCTTAAAGAGTTTTATGATGAATTTGAACCAATGGTAGAAAATGCATTTGATAAAATGGAAAAGAAAGCCCCAGAAGAAACGGGAGAATTATGTCCAGAATGCTCTAAACCTTTAGTAAAAAGAAATGGAAAATATGGAGAATTTATTGCTTGTTCTAATTATCCAGAGTGCAAGTATGTAAAAAAAGAAGAAAAAAAAGTAGTAGAAGTTTGTGACTGTATTAAGTGTGGTCATAAAATAGTTGAAAGAAAAACAAAAAAGGGTAAAATTTTTTATGGATGTTCAAATTTTCCTAAATGTAAAGAAGCATATTGGGATAAACCAATTGGAAAAAAGTGTCCAGAATGTAATAATATGTTAGTTGAAAAAAATAATATAGTAAAATGTTCAGCATGTGATTATAAAGAAGAATATTAATTTTTTAATATTTTTTTATTTTTGTTATGATATAATTTAAATGAGGTGTAAAAATGAAAATAGAAGAAGAGATAAATAATATAAAAGAAAGAAATAAGAGAGTATAATTAGATAAAAAATGGGAAACAAGTTTAACAAGAAGAATATTTATTATGGTATTAACTTATATAGTTGTTATCATATATTCATATTTAGTTAGAAACTATGATAATATTTTTTTAAGCTCTTTAGTACCAGTAATTGGTTTTACATTATCTACTTTATCATTAAGAGTCATTAGAAAAATCTGGGAAAGATTTATAAAATAATTTATTGGAGGTATAATTTATGTTAAGAAAAGAAGATATAAACAAATATAAAGAAAGTTATGAAAGTAAATCAACAAATAAAGTTATGCAAAGGGTATTAAATAAGGTTCAACTTATTGATTTAGTACAAGATTCTGAAACAAAACCAAGTTACAATTTTAGTATAGAAATTAAAACTCATGGTATTACAGATCAAAAAGTATCTGGAAGATGTTGGGCTTTCGCAGGTCTTAATATTTTGAGAGAAAAGGTAATAGAAAAATGTAAATTAAATAATTTTGAGTTGTCTGCTAGTTTTATTGCCTTTTATGATAAGTTAGAAAGACTTAATACTCTTTTAGAAAGATTAATAGAATACAAATTACAAAATAAGGATCTATATGATAGATATGTATCAAACTTACTAGGAACAGGTTTAGGTGATGGTGGATATTTTACACAATTAGCAAATTTAATAGAAAAGTATGGTGTTGTTCCAAAAACTGAATTTGAAGAAACTTATGCATCATCAAATACATATGAGTTAAATTTAATTTTATCAAGGTTATTGAGAAAATTTTATATTGAACTTAATAGTTCAAAAGAAAATGGTCAAGAAATAAAAGATAAATATATGCAAATGGCTTATAATGTTATTGCGGGTGTATATGGTATACCAAAAGAAAAATTTAACTTTGAATATACTGATATGGATGGCAAATATCATATTGATAAAGATATAACTCCTAAAGAATTTTATGATAAGTATATTGGTATTGACTTGGAAGATGAATATGTAGAAGTAATTTCTTATGAAGATGAAAAGATAAAATATAATAATGTATATGAGGAAGAAGAAAGTTCAAAAATGATAGGGAAAAATGATTATGCTACATTAAATTTGTCATCTAAAGAATTTAAAAATTTAATATTGAAATCATTAAAGGCAAAAGAACCAGTTTATTTTTATTGCTCAACAACATCAAAAAGAGTTGATGGTGTATGGATTGATACTTTGGAAAGATATGGTGAATTGTTTGGAATAGATTTAAAACTTGATAATAATTCTATTTTAATGACTAATGGTATTACT
>CAKPEJ010000009.1 GCA_934149325.1 uncultured Bacilli bacterium | reverse complement strand
TTTTTCCACCATTTGTTTTATAATCATATGTTACTTTGTATGTATTTATATTATATCTTGCATATAATGTTGTATTACTTAAAATATCTACTACAGAATCTTCTGTTATTTTTACTCCACCTGTTTTTTCTGTATACCATCCATCAAATGTATATCCTTCTTTTGATACTTCTTTTAAAGTTCCATATTTTTGATCATATGTTACCTCTTTTGTTTCACTTAATATTTCTCCATCATTATCATATGAAATTATATATTTATTTGCTTCATATACTGTGTATAATGTTGTATCTTGTTTTATTGGTGTATTTAAATCAAATTCTGTTTGTTTATCTAAACTCCAACATTTAAATGTATAACCATTTTTTTGTGTTTCTGGAATATTTTCACTTAATATAATAGAATTATAATCAACAACAACACTTGACAATCTATTTGCATCTTGCATAAATGTTACTGTATAAGTATTTATTTTAAATACTGCATATAAAGTCATATCATTTGTTACTGTTATTGGTGAATATTCTTCTCCACCATCAGTCAATGACCAATATTTAAATGTATATCCTTCTTTTGTTGGTTCCTCTGGAGTTAATACTGTTCCATATTCATACTTTTCTGTTTTAATTTGTACTCCATCAACAATGTATACTACATTACATTTTTTTATTTCATATACTGCATATAATGTTATATCTTTTGTTACTGGTGTATTAAAGTCGTATTCTTCACCTTCTTTTTCAAGTGACCAATACATAAATGTATACTGTTCTTTAGTTGGATTACTTACTGTATTTTCTAATGTATCCTTATATAATACCTTTCTTGTATCATATACTGTCTCTCCATCTTTATATGTTACTGTATATTCTCTTTTTTCTCCTTTTGCATATATAGTTTTATCTTCACTTATTTCATATTCATCTTCTTCATTATATGCATTCTCTAAATCATACCATTTTCCATTTTTATATCCATATTTTTCTTCTATTGTTGGTAATGATACTGTACAACTACTTTCTTGTACTTCTCCATTATATGTTTCATTTATAACACAACTATCACTTTCTTTTGATGTACTTTCTATTGTTTCATCTTTTTCATATGTTACTGTATATGTTTTCTTACTTGATGATGTTTGTGCATAAAATTTTGTTTTTCCTTCATATCCTATTTTTGTTACATTTATTGTATCATTTGAATTTATTATTTTTTCTTTATCACTCTTTGATATTGTAAATCCTATTACATTTGGTGTTACTTCTGAACTTATTGTTGGTACACTTATAGTACAACTTTCATCATTATTATATAGTGTACATGAACTTATTACTTTATCTTCTCCACTTACTACTACTTCATTTAATGTTAATGTATTATTATTTGCATAAAATTCTACATTTACACCACTTCTATATATTGCATATAGTGTTACATTACTTGTTTGCATTTGTAAATTTGTAAGACCTTCTTTTGCATCTTTATCTGTATTCCATCCTACAAATTCATAATCATCTTTTTCTGCTGTTACACTTAAGTCTATTTGCGAATTATAATCTACTTCTGCTACTTTTGTACTTACACTTTTTCCACCATTTGTTTTATAATCATATGTTACTTTGTATGTATTTATATTATATCTTGCATATAATGTCGTATTACTTAAAATATCTACTACAGAATCTTCTGTTATTTTTACTCCACCTGTTTTAGATGTGTACCATCCATCAAATGTATATCCTTCTTTTGATACTTCTTTTAATGAACCATATTTTTGATCATATGTTACTTCTTTTGTTTCACTTAATATTTCTCCATCGTTATCATATGAAATTATATATTTATTTGCTTCATATACTGCATATAGTGTTACTGCTGATTTTATACTTGTTGTAAAATCAAATTCTGTTTTCTTATCTAAGCTCCAATATTTAAATGTATATCCTGTTTTTCCTTTTGAATCTAATTTTTCTACTGCATCACCATAATCTACGTCTTTAACAGTAATTCTATTATCATCATTAAATGATACTCCATTTTTTATCTTCTTATATGTACTATACAATTTAATATTTTCTTTTACTGGAGTATTAAAATCAAATAAATCTGTTTTATTTAAACTCCATCCTGTAAATACATATCCTTCTTTTGAAACTGTAGGTATATCATTCTGATTTATTTTATTATTATATTCAATAGTTAAATCTTTTACATTTTTATCATCATCTATAAATGATACTGTATAAGTATTTATTTTAAATACTGCATATAAAGTTATATCATCTGTTAATGTTATAAGTGAATATTCTTCTCCACCATCAGTCAATGACCAATATTTAAATGTATATCCTTCTTTTGTTGGTTCTTCTAAAGTTAATACTGTTCCATAGTCATATGTTTCTGTTTTTGTTTTAATTCCGTCAACTATGTATGTTACATTACATTTTTTTATTTCATATACTGCATATAATGTCATATTACCTGTTACTTTTAATGGTGAATATTTATCACCATTTTCTTTTAATGACCAATATTTAAATGTATAACCAATCTTTTCTGGATTATTTAAAGAAATAATATCACCATAATTTTGATTTTCAAAAGTTTTATATACATCATTACCATCCATAAATGTTACTGTATACACATTTTTATCATATACTGCATACAAAGTCATATTACTTGTTACTGGTGTATTTAAATCAAATTCTTCACCATCTTCTTTTAAACTCCAATATTTAAATGTTATAGTTTGTACTATTGGAGGATTAACCTTACCACCTTCAGTTACATATTCTCTTGTTATTACAGAATCTGTTTTATATATAACATAATATTTTTTAACATCTTGATTTTTATCATTATCATTTTTTGTATCAGAACCTGGTTTATTAGGATTTGTAGTAGAATTATTATTTTGATTATTATTGTTATTATTGTTGTTTTTGTTATTATTACTACTATTATTACTTGAATTATTATTAGTATTATTATTTACATTGTTATTTTGGTTTGTATCATTTTTTGTTTCATTATTTTTTGTATCATCAGTAGTATTATTATTTTTGTTATTATTGTTGTTATTATTGTTGTTTTTGTTATTATTTTTATCTGAACCATTATTTTTATTGTTATTACTACTTGATGTATCTATTTTTATATCTAAATCAATTGTGCCATCTGATCCACCATCTTTTGGATAAAATGTAATTGTTATTATTTTAGTTTCTCCTGGTTTAATTTTTTTATCATCAAAACCTTTTACTTTATAACCTATAGATTTTTTATCCAATAACTTTAATGATTTCAATAAATTATCATAATCGCTTTGATTTTTTATTTTAATTTTATAAGTTATAGATGAGTTATCATTAGGCAATTTAAAACTATATGAAATTTCATCATCATTTATAACTGGTTTTTTAACCTCAACTGCTCCATTTTTTGTTTCACTAAGTGATGAACTTAAGTAATCATTACTTAATTTACTCATTAACATTAATATCACTACCATTACTGCCAATAAAGTTATAACTGGTATTAATATTTTTTTCTTTTCCTTTAATCTCATAATCTACTTCTCCTATTATATAAATATATAATACCACAAACAGTTAACTTTTATCAATTTTTTTTAGTAAAAAAAAAGAGTTTTTTTCAAACTCATTTCTTTTATAGATATAAATTATTTTTGTTTCATTGAACTTTTTTGACGAAAACGTCAAAAATGTTCAATGACTTATTTTTTAAAATAGAAAAAAAGTAATAAATATTACCTTTTAACTCATATTATATATTATTTCATTTTCAATCTTTTTTCTTACTATTTTACATAATTTTCTAGCACCAAAATCTTTATAATTAGATTCAGATATTATATCATTTACCATATCTATAGAAATAATATTTTCCTTATTGTATTTTTCTGAATATTTTTTTATTTCTTTTATAATTATTTGATTAATTGTATCTAGTGTAAGTGATTTAAATTCAACTACTTCATCTATTCTATTTAAAAATTCTTTAGAAAAATACTCTTTTAATTGTTCATTATTAGTATTATTAAAACCAACTAAATTTTTACTTACTTCAGCATTACTAGTCATTATTATAACAACATTATCAAATCTAATTACTCTTCCATTTGAATCAGTACAATTTCCCTCATCTAATATATTTAAAAAGAAATTTAATATAGATGGATGAGCTTTTTCTATTTCATCAAGTATTAAAACAGAATATGGTTTAACTCTTATTTTTTCTAATATATTTTTATTATCATTATATCCTACATAACCTGCTGGTGAACCTATTAATTTATTTATACTAGCTGAATCAGTATATTCACTCATATCTAATTTTATAATATTTTTTTCTCCAACTAAATTTTTTGCATAAACTCTAGATAAATAAGTTTTTCCAACACCTGATGGTCCACAAAATAATAATGAATAACTTTTATTAGAATCTTTTATACCTAATTTTATCTTTTTAGTTATTTCAAGCAATTTATCAATTGCGCTATTTTGACCAATAATATTTTCTCTTAAATTATTTTTCATTACTTCTATTTGTTTATTTATATCATTATTTAATTCATAAACAGGTATTTTAGTTTTCATATTTACTACTTCTATTACATCATTAATAGTAACTTTTCTTCTTTTTTTCTTTTCTAAAATAATCATTTCAAGTTCATTTATTTTACTTTCAATATCTTCTTCTTTTTCTCTAAGTGAATAAGCTTTATCATAATTTTGATTTATAATTGACTTATTTTTTTCTTTTTTAACAATTTCTAATTCATCATAATATTTTCTTATTTGAACTTCTTCTTTTACCTCTTTAAGTGATACTTTTGCACATACCTCATCTAATATATCAATTGATTTATCTGGTTCACATCTATCATAAATATATCTTTTAGATAGTTCCATTATTTTATCAATAATATTTTCATTTATTTTTACACCATGATATCCCTCATAAATACCTTTTAATTTCATTAATATATTTTTTAAATTTTCATTATTAGGTTCATCAATATATACTTTTTGAAATCTTCTATCAAGTGCATTATCTTTTTCAATAAATTCTTTATATTCATTTATTGTTGTTGCTCCTATACATCTCATTTTACCTCTAGCAAGAGATGGTTTAAATATATTTGATGCATCTATTGCTCCTTCTGCACCACCAGCTCCTACTAATGTATGAATTTCATCTATAAATAAAATAATATCATCATTATCTTCTACTTCTTTTACTATTTTTTTAATTCTTTCTTCAAATTCTCCTCTATATTTTGTACCTGCAACAGCACTTGCCATATCTAAAGAAAAAATTTTTTTATTTTTTAGTGATTTGGGTACTTCGTTATTAACAATAAGTCTAGCAAGTTCTTCTACTATTGCAGTTTTACCTACTCCAGCATCTCCTATTAGTATTGGATTATTTTTTGTTCTTCTTGATAATACTTCTATCAATCTTTGAAGTTCATTATCTCTACCTATTACTGGATCTAATTCATTATTTTTTGCTTTCATAGTTAAATCTTCTGCAAGTTCTGATATTAATAATTTTTTCTTACTACTAGACTTAATTTGTTTTTTATTACTTATTTCATTATATAATTTATTAATATCTATATTAAGTCCAAGCATTATTCTTATTGCAACTCCTTCACCTTCATTAAGTAAAGATAATAATAATGATTGAACACTTACTTCTTCCTCTGTTTCTTTAGATTCTATAATAGCATTTTCAAGTACTCTTTTTAATAAAGGAGTATATAAATACCATTCTGATTTTACGGTTCCTACTCCAACAATATTAATTAATTCATCTTTAAAAATTTTATAAGTTAAATTATATTTTTTTAATTTTTTAGTCAAATCGTTATTTTGATTTAGTATAGCAAGAAGTAAATGTTCACTTCCAACATATGGATGATTTAATTCATTCATTTCCCTTTTTGCTTCTACTAAAATCTTTTGTGCTTCTTCACTAAATTTACCAAACATAAATACCCTCCTTAATATATTCTATGTTTGTTATGGACTAATTAATTATTTTTATACGAAAAAAAAGGAAAATAAATTTCCTATTTTATTACATCATATATTACTTTAATATCATCTAGTATATCATCTTCAATATTAAAACAATCCCTATACTCTTTTTCATCAATACTTTTATTAGTATATACGTAACATAATATATCACCTTTATTAACTTTATCACCATATACTTTTTCAAGTTTTATACCTACACCGTGATCTATACTATCTTCTTTTTTTGTTCTTCCAGCACCTAAAGAATTTGATAATTCTGCTAAATGTAATGAATCAATATTAGTTATATATCCTTCTTTATCTGATATAATCTCTATTTTTGATGAACTAATTTCAATATTATCAATATTTCCACCTTGAGCACTTACAAATTCTTTTAATTTTTCATAACCTTTTTTATTTTTATAACTTTCTTCTACTTCTTCTAATGCTTTTTCTAATGATATATTTTTTCCTAAACTAACCATATAACTTGCTAAAACGAGACATAAATTTAAAAATCTACTATCACCATTACCTAAAAGAGTATCAATAGCTTCTTGTACTTCTAAACCATTTCCTATAGTTCTTCCAAGTGGATAATCCATATTTGTAAGAAGTGCAACTGTTTCTTTACCACTATTATTTCCTATTTTAACCATAAGTTCTGCAAGTTTCCTAGCGTCAGATAAATTTTTCATAAAAGCACCTTTTCCTACTTTTACATCTAAAACTATTTTATCTGATCCAGAAGCTAATTTTTTACTCATAATACTAGATGCAATTAAAGGTATTGATTCTGTTGTACCTGTTACATCCCTAAGAGCATATATTTTTTTGTCTGCTGGTACTAAATTACCTGTCTGTGATATTAATGCTATATTAATTTTATTTACTTGTTTTATAAAATCTTCTTCATCCATACTAGTTTTAAAACCTTCTATAGATTCTAATTTATCAATAGTTCCACCAGTAAAACCAAGTCCTCTTCCACTCATTTTTGCAACTGGAACACCACATGATGCAACAAGTGGAAGAACAACTAAAGATGTTTTATCTCCAATACCACCAGTTGAATGTTTATCTACTTTTATTCCATTTATATTGGATAAATCTATCTTATCACCACTATCTAGCATTATTTTTGTTAAATTAAATGTTTCATCTTCACTCATTCCATTTAACACAATAGCCATTAAAAGAGCACTCATTTGATAATCCTTTACAATTCCTATAATATATCCCTCAACAGCATATTTAATCTCATTAAAAGTTAATTCTTCTTTATTTTTCTTTTTTTCAATAATTTCTACTATATTCATAACTATAATCACCTACTATAAAAATTATAACACAAAAAAAGTCAATTATCTTGACTTTTTGCTTAAATATTCTACTCCTCTTTTAGGATCTTTTCTTAAAAATTCTAATAATTCTTTCTCTTTATTTAATTCTTTTAATATTTGGATATCTATTTTTGGCAAAACAATTGAATAATCCTCTTCTTCTTCAGCAACTACTTTTACATCTCTACCAAGTAAATAATTTGGAGTTGTATCAAGAACATTTACTAAATCAATAAATGTCTCTAGATTAGGTGTTCTATTGCCTTTTTCGTAACAAGATATAGAAACTTTAGTAACATTAATAAGGTTTCCTAGTTGTTGCTGTGTTAAACCTTTTTGTTTTCTAAGTTCTTTTATTCTTGAACCAATAAACATAGTAATCACCTAATCCTTTCCGTATTTAATTAACTTATGGTTAAATTATATTAAATTTTATATTACCTATGTTTAAAGTTAACTAAATAGGAACTTTTTATTCATCCTTTTGTTTAGATGTTAAAAATGTTACTTTTTCTGCGACTACTTCTGAAACAAATTTCTTCTCTTCATCCTTTTCATAAGTCCTTGTTTGTATCCTACCTTTTATACCAAGTAAATCACCTTTTTTACAATACTCTGCTGTATTTTCAGCAATACCTGTCCATAATGTACAATTTATAAAATCACTTTCATATTCACCATTAGGATTCTTATAACTACGAGGAACTGCAAGAGTTATATGAGAAACTTTTTTACCAGTTTCTGTTTGTTTTAACTCAGGAGTTTTAACAAGTCTTCCTACTAATACTATTTGATTTAACATATACTATCTCCTTTCCAAAATGAATAATACTATAGTAGAAATAAATAATCAAAACTCAAAAAACGAATTTTTGTAATCAAACAAAAACCAATTTATATATTTTTTTATAAAAAAAGAAATAACTGCATCGTTATTCCTTTTTATTATATTTATTTCATGCAAACTTTATTAAAATTATTTTTTAATAAATTATTAAGTTCAACAGCATATTCTAAAGGTAATTCTTCTCTAAATGACTCTATAAATCCAATTATTGATAGCTCTATTGCCTTTTCTTTATCAATTCCTCTACTCATAAGATAAAATAATTTTTCTTCACTTATTTTAGATACTGTTGCTTCATGTTCTATAGTAGATGAATTATTATCACATATATTTATTGGTATTGTATCACTTTTTGATAATTCATCTAAAAGTATTGTATCACACTTAACACTTGCCTTACTATTTATAGCATTCTTTGATATTTTTACTTTTCCTCTATATGATGCATTACCACCATTTCTTGCGATTGATTTAGCAATTATATTACTTTTAGTATTTTTTCCTAAATGAATCATTTTTGCACCTGTATCTTGAATTTGATCACTATCAGCCATCGCAATTGATATACAATTTCCATATGAATTATCACCTTTTAAAATACATGATGGATATTTCATATTTACTTTTGATCCAATGTTACCATCAATCCACTCCATAGTACCATTTTCTTCTACTATTGCCCTTTTAGTTACTAAATTATATACATCACCAGACCAATTTTGTATTGTTGTATATCTACATGTTGAATTTTTTCCAACATATATTTCAACGACAGCAGCATGAAGTGAATCTGTTGAATATGTAGGAGCTGTACATCCTTCTATATAATGAAGTGATGAATCATCATCAACTATTATAAGTGTTCTTTCAAATTGTCCCATATCTTTTGTATTAATCCTGAAATAACTTTGAAGTGGTCTATCTAGTTTAGTATGAGGTGGAATATAGATAAACGTTCCTCCACTCCATACAGCTCCATTTAATGCTGTAAATTTATTTTCATCATATTTTACTAATTTATTAAAATATTTTTTAAATATTTCAGGATGTTCTCTTAAGGCAGTATCTGTATCTGAAAATATAACATTTTTTTCTTCTAATTCTTTTATCATATTATGGTATATAACTTCACTTTCAAATTGAACACCAATTCCATCTAAATACTTTTCTTCATTTTCTTTTAATCCTAAGTTTTCCACAGTATTATTTACATTTGAATCTACTTCATTCCATGATTTATGAATTTTATCATCAATTCTTTTATAATAAGTTATATTATCAAAATCTATATTTATTTCTGGACCAAATGAAGGCATATCAGAATTTAAAAACTCGTGAAATGATTTAACCCTAAAATCTCTCATCCATTCAGGTTCATTTTTTATTTTTGATATTTCAATAACCTTTTCTTCATTTAAACCTTTTTTAAATTCTATGTTCTTCATCTTATCACCTCTAATTTTCTTCTATTATTTTTTTTATACCTAGTATACCTAATGTTGCACATTTTTTTCTTGAAGGTTGCTTATATATATCTTCATATGCATTAAGTTCTTCAAGTAAATCTTTATCATATTCTTCTTCGTTAATCATTTTTTCATAATTATTTATTATTTCAAGAGCTTCTTTTTTTGTTTTTCCAATTAATTTATCTATTGATATTGATATAGATGATGTCGCAATTGCACATGCTTCTCCGTCAAATCTTATATCTTCAATAACATCACCATTTAATTTTAGTTCTATATCAAAACTATCTATACATGAAGAGTTATTCATTTTTTCTTTTATATAAGTTGGATCATTTTTTAATCCTTTATTCACTGGATTTTCAAAATTCTCTAATATTAATTCTCTTTTTAAATTACTATCCATTTTATACACCAAGACTTTCTTCTAATATTTTATCATTATTTAATACATCTACTAATTTATCTATTTCTTCTTTTGTATTATAAAAATATAAACTAATTCTACAAGTATTTTTAATACCTATTTCATCTTCTAATTTTTTAGCACAATGACTTCCACTTCTAACACATATATTATGTTTATCAAGATATATTGCTGTATCTTGTGCGAATACATTATTAACATTAAATACAACTGTTGATCCTTCTATATCTTCATTATATATTTTTACATTCTTTAACTTTTTCATTTTTTCTACCATATAATTTCTTAATTCTAATATTGTCTCTTCTATATTATCTAGTCCTATCTTATTAATATAATCTATTGCCGCACCTAATCCTATAACACCAGCAATATTTTGAGTTCCTGCTTCTAAAAGATATGGTAATTCTTTATATTCAATTTCTTTTGGTGATAAGAAAGTAATATTCATACCACCACCTAATTTTAAAGGTTTAATTTCTTTTAATAAATCATATTTTGCATATAAAACTCCAACACCAGTTGGTCCAAGCATTTTATGTGCTGAAAAAGCCATAAAATCAATATCAGAGTTTGTAACATCAACATTTATATGACCTATACTTTGTGATGCATCTAATACAACTAAAATTCCTCTTTTATGTGCCTCTTTTATTATTTCATCTATTGGTCTTATATCTCCAATAACATTTGAAACATGTGAAATAGAAATTACTTTTGTTTTATCAGTTATACTATTTATTACATTATCAATTGTTAAAGTATGATCACTATTAAGAGGGATATAATTTACATTTATTCCTATTTCATTTGATAAATCATACCATGGTAAAATTAAAGATGCATGTTCACTTTTAGTAACTAGTACTTCATCATCTTTTGTTAAATGATTACGAAAATAACCATATATTATTTCATTTAATGATTCTGTAGAACCACTTGTAAAAATAATTTCTTCCATTTTTTTAGCATTTATAAATTTTCTTACCTTTTCTCTTACATCTTCATATTCATTACTAGCTTTTATACTTATAGAATAATCACCTCTATGAGCATTTGAACAATAATTATAGTAATAATCATCCATTTTTTCAATCACACACTTTGGCTTTAAAGTTGTCGCACCATTATCAAAATATATAATACCCTTATTTAACATTGGAAAATCTTCTTTAAAATTCATTTTTTCACCTCCAATACTTACTTATTATATTTTTAACCTCTTCTTTTTCTTCATCATTTATATTAAACTCATTTAATAAAAATCCTTTAATTAACAAATTATAGCTATCTTTTTCGTTTAATCCTCTAGATTTTAAATAAAATAAATCTTCATCCGTAAATTTACCTATATATGCCCCATGAGAAGCTTCCACATCATATTCATCTATAAATAAATTAGGTTTTATTACTGAATTATTTTTATCTAATGCGATTATTTTATTATCTTGATTAAGTGTACTTAAACTACATCCTTTTTTAATATATCCATTATTTTCTATATCTATTTTATTACTAGAAAAAGTAACTCCATGAATATTAGTATTACTAGTTGTATTTTTATTATTATGGTATACATTAACTATATAACTATGGGTCCCTTTACTTATTGCACTTAGATTTAACACTACATTTGAGCCATATCCATTTAAATATATATTTATTTTTTCTCTTACATTTTCTAAATCATAGAATCTATTTATTACTAAATTACTATTATCATATACATAATAATTATAAGTTCTACTAACATTTTTTGAATCATTTATTTCAGTTAAAGATACACTTGAATTTTCTAAAACATTTACGTTAACTATTTTTTTACCCTTACAATCTAATCTATATTCTATATTTTCTTTTAATTTTAATGATAATTCATCTTTATCTTCATCTATTACTATATTATTCATTTCTTTATTTTTCACTTAATATACCTGCACCAGAATTTTCTAAATTAGATTGTTTGTATTTTTCATAACCATCATTTTCTATCTCAACAGCTAAATTATAATCACCTGTTTTAACAATTTTACCATCAACCATTATATGAACATAATCAGGTTTAATATATTCAAGTAATCTAGGATAATGAGTAATCATTAAAACAGAAGAATCTTTATGTTCATTTAAATAACTACTAACATTTTCTCCTACAATCTTCAAGCTATCAACATCAAGTCCAGAATCTATTTCATCTAATATTATAAGTTTTGGTTCTAATATTTTCATTTGAAGTATTTCATTTTTCTTTTTTTCTCCACCAGAAAAACCTTTATTTATATTTCTATGAATCATATCTTCTCTCATATTTAATTCATTAGATGATTTTTCTACTTTTTTAATGAATTTATATAATGATACTTTTTCATTTCTAGAATCTAAAGCAGTTCTTAAAAAATCAGTATTACTAACACCATCTATTTCAGGTGGTAGTTGCATTGCCATAAAAATACCTTTTCTAGCAACTTCATCTGTGGATAAGTTAATAATATCTTCTCCATAAAATTTTATTTTGCCTTTTTCCACAGTATATTTTTCATCTCTCATAATAACTCTAGATAAAGTACTTTTGCCTGTTCCATTTGGTCCCATAATTACATGTACTTCACCATCATTTATTTCTAAATTAAAATCTTTTAATATTTCTTTTTCATCAATATTAACCTTTAAATTATCTATTTTAAGCATTATCATCACCTCAAACATATTTATTTTACCACAAAACTATGTATTTTTCTCTCATTTTTTGTTAAAATTATCATAAGGAGATGATTAAATTGGATTGTATTTTTTGTAAAATAATAAATAATGAAATTCCTTCATATACAATATATGAAGATGAAATAGTAAAGGTATTTTTAGATATTGAACCAATGAGTCCAGGGCATATGCTTATAATACCTAAAAAACACTATGAAAATTTAGATGATATTGATATGGATACTTTAACTCATATTAATGAAATAGCAAAAAAAATGCATAACCTATTAAAAGAAAAATTAGGTATTGATGGAATGAGCATTATTCAAAATAATGGTGATGTTCAAGATGTAAAACATTATCATATGCATTTAAAACCATATTATAAAGAAAATAATGGAATAAGTGTTGAAGAAGTATACAAAAAAATAACTCAATGAGTTATTTTTTGTTTACTTTTTTATTTTCTTCTTTACCTTTATTTTTTCCTTTTATATAATCATATGTACAAGTAATTAAGAATGATATTACAGCAAATAATATTAATACAATTGCATTATTAAATATAAATCCATTATCAGTACTTATTAAAGCTTCTTTTATAAGTTTAATACTATAAGTCATTGGAAGAAGTGGGTTTAACCATCTAAATCCATAAGTTATTGTTTCAACTGGGAATGTTCCTCCACTTGCCGCTAATTGTAAAACTAATACTACAAGTGATAAGAATTTACCAACATCTGAGAATAATCTTATTAAAAGTTGAATTATTGACATAAATGTTACTGATATTAATATACTTGATAAATAATATGTAACACTTGATGTAACACTAAATCCTAATAATATTTTTATGAGGAATGATGTTACTAAAGCAAATATACTTGCGATTAATATATATGCGAAATTTTGTTTAATTCCTCTATTTTCTTTATCTAATAATTTAAATCTATGTTCTTGATCATAATAGAATATAACATAACACATTAATGCACCAACCCATAAACCAATTGATAAGAATAAAGGTGTAAATGATACTCCATATTGTTTTACTTCACCCTTAGGTTTTTCATCTATTTTAACAGAATCTTTAACATAAGTATCTAATCCATCAAGTTTTGATAATTTTTCTTCTGTTTCTGTTTTTGATTTAACAATTTCACCTTTAAATGTACTTAAACCATCGCTTAATTTAACACTACCATCATATGCATTTGATGTACCATTACTTAATGTTGTTAAACTATCTTTTACATTTTTAGATCCAGAACTTACTTTATCTAAACCACTTTGTAAAGTACTTGTTCCATTTTGTAATTTAGATATACCTTCATCTAAACTCTTTGAACCATTTAAAAGAGTAGATGCTCCACCATTTAATTTTGAAACAGTAGCTTGATTTGATAAACCATTCATAAGTAAACTTATATTATTGCAATCAACATTATAAACACTTTTAATATACTGATTACGTTGAGTATTTAAATTAAGTGATCCATCAGCATTATGCGCAACTTCACAATAATTTAATAATTTAACTAAATTAGTTGTATTCGTTGTATAACTATTTACACCATTATTTAAATCGCTTAATCCTGATGTAATTTTACTAGAACCATTTTTTAAATCATTAACACCATCATTAAGTGAACTTGCACCATTTTTAACAGAATCAATACCTTGATCTAATTCAGTATATTTACTTGATAATGTTTTAGTTCCTTCATTAATTTGACCTAAACCTGATTTTAAATTATCAGATCCTTCTTGTAACTTATCAGTTGCATCAACAATTGTTTGTAAGCTTTTAGGAACTTCGTTTAAGTTATCTACTAAACTACCTACAACAGCACTTGATATTTCTCCCTCTAAGCCTTTTTCAGCCTCTAATACTACTCTACTAATTATTTGTGATGCTAAATAATTAGATTTTTGATTTGGAGCATAAGTAATTGTTGTTACACTCCTATTTTTTTCTCCTGCGTTATTAATATTTTCAGTAAAATTTTCTGGAATAGTAATAATTGCATAATAATCTCCATTAGTTAATCCATCATTTGCTTTAGATGAATTTACTACTTCAAATTTACAACTATCTGAATCCTTCAATGAATTAACAAACTTTTCTGATAAACTGTTATCTTCTTTGTTATCATTATTTACAATTGCAACTCCTAAATCTGAAAGATTTCCATATGGATCCCAATATGATTTTAAATAGAAAAAACTATACATAAAAGGAATAAGTAAAACAACCGCAAATACTACATATTTAAATTTTTCTTTTAATTTTTCATTCATTTTCTTCTTCTCCCCCTAATTGAATAAACCATCTTTAAGTATTTTCATAAGTGTATCTGATATTTCCTTTTCATTTAAGGAATCACTTGAATACTTGAACATAATTGACATATAAACTGTATAGATAATATATGAACACAAATCAACATCACATTCTTTTATTTCTTTACTTTCAATCTTTGAAATTAATTTTTCTTTAATGTATTCTATAATTGATTCATCAACCTTTTTTGTAAAATATATTGCTGATTTTGTTTTTAGATTTTCTGCTTCATTTGCAATTAAATTTAAAAACTCACTTTCTTTTTTATATTTTATAAGTTCATAAATAACATTATGAAATGTTTCAAATGTTGTCTTTCCCTTTTTTTCCTGTTTATCAATTATATTTTTCATATTTAATAATTCTTCTTTAACAAAGTAAGCAAATAGTTCATCTTTATCTTTAAAATAACTATAAACTGTTTTTTTAGTAACACCTGACGCATTTGCAATTTCATCCATACTTACTTTCTTATATCCAAATTTTTTAAATAACTCTCTTGCTGAATTAATTATTTGTTCTTTTTTGTCCATAATATCACCTCTTACAGCACTGGTATACCCAACTGGTATATAAGTATACTCATTTTCAAAAAAAAGTCAACATTTGTCTAAAAATGTTAACATTTTTTCATATGTCAATATATTATATTCTAAAATATAAATAAAATTACTTATATTTATTAACTATCTCATTTATCTTATACATTTTATAATCTAATGCTTTTATATCCTGTGATGAATTATACATTTCTTTTTTTACTTCATCAGGTATAGCACCTTCAAATTTATATTGAATCTTATGATCTAAACTTGCCCAAAAGTCCATTGCAATAGTTCTAATTTGTATTTCTGCTTCTACATATTCTATTCTGCTATTTAAATGAATAGGAACTAGTACTATTAAATGATAACTAGTATATCCAGAACTTTTAGGAGATCTGATATAATCTTTTTCTTCTTTTATCTTAAATTGTTTTGAATTTTTTATTATATTAACTATATCATAAACATCAGATATAAATGAACATACTATTCTTACACCAATCATATCATGAACATGATTTATTAGATTATATGTATTAACTTCATATCCTTTTCTTTCTAACTTTTGAATAGCACTGTCAACTGTCTTTAATCTTGATTTTAAATGTTCAACAGGATTATATTTATTGTTAAATTCGTATTCTCTTATTAGTATTTTTAAATCAGTCATTAAAGATTCTAGCGCAAATTCATACTTAAGCATTAGTTCAGAAAAATCTATTTTTAAATTATTGCTCATACTACTTCCCCTTCCTTAAAAAAATTAAAAAACCCTATATAAGGATTTTACTACTCACTACTAAAAAATATTCAGTGAGCACTAATAATAACATAAAATAAATAAAAATGCAAATTATTTAATAAAAAAAAGAACATGCATAATATTGCACATTCATTTTTAGTAAACTTTATTTAATTTCAATAGTTTTTTTAGTTTCTTCAACAGCTTTTTTAGGTACTTTAATTGTTAATATACCATTATTAAATTCAGCTTCTATATTTTCTTCATCAACATCACCTAAATAAAATGATCTTTGATATTTTCCATAAAAACTTCTTTCTCTTCTTAAATATTTTTTACTTTCGTCTTCTTCTTCCTCTTCTTTTTCTGCTGTTATAGTTAAATTTCCTTTATTAAATTCAATACTTATATCCTCTTTATTAAATCCAGGAATTGAAGCTTCTACATTGTAAGCTCCATCTTTCTCATAAATATCACATTTCATTTTATCATTCATTTTAACATCATCTAATAAACTATCAAAAAATATTCTACTACTTGGTAACATATATATCATCCCTTTCTTTTTTATTATGTACCATTATTTATTTTTTTAATCTATTTTGATAATAATTCACAAACTAAATTACTTATCTCTGTTGGATTGTCAATAGATAAGCCTTCAATTAATCTTCCTTGTGAATATAATATTTTTGTATATTTTTCAAATTCTTCTTTATTACTTTTATATAATTCTTTTAATTTTTCACTTATTGGATGTGAATCATTTATTTCAAGTACGATTTTAGCATTTATATTTTCATCTGTTGGCATAGCATTTATAACTTTCTGCATCTCAATTGATACATCACCATCACTAACTAAACATACTGGATGATTTTTTAATCTATGCGTAAATCTTACATCACTAACTTCTTTTCCTAAAGTTTCTTTCATTAAAGATAACATATCTTTATTTTCATCATTCAATTTTTTTAATTCTTCTTTTTCTTCTTGTGTATCTAAATCTAAATTTTCTTCACAAATATTTTTAAATTGCTTATGCTCATATTCACCTAAAGTTTTTACTGTAAATTCATCAATATATTCTGTTAAATATAATACATCATAATCTTTTTCTTTTAATTTTTCTACTTGAGGTAACATATCTATTTTAGAAATTGTTTCACCACAAGCATAGTATATATCCTCTTGAGATTCTTTTATATTATCTATATATTCTTTTAAAGTTACATATTTCTTTAATTTAGATGAATAAAATAATAATAAATCTTTAAGTTCATCTTTATGCATTCCGTAATCATTATAAATACCAAATTTTAGTTGCATACCAAATTCTTTAAAGAATTTTTCATATGTATCTCTATCATTTTTAAGCATATCTAAAAGTTCTGATTTTATTTTCTTTTCTATATTACTCTCAATTAATTTAAGTTGTTTATCTTGTTGTAAAATTTCTCTTGAAATATTTAATGATAAATCCTCACTATCAACAACACCTTTTACAAAACTAAAATAGTCAGGAAGTAAATCAGCACACTTATCCATGATAAGTACTCCATTTGAATAAAGTGATAAACCTTTTTCATATTCTTTTGAATAATAATCATATGGGGCATGTGATGGTATAAATAACAAAGATTTATATGAACACATTCCTTCTACTGAAGAATGAATTACTTTTAATGGATTTGAATAATCATAAAATTTACTTTGATAGAAAGAATTATATTCTTCATCAGTTATTTTTTTCTTGTCCTTTTTCCATAATGGAATCATACTGTTTAAAACTTCTTCATTTTCTATAGTTTCATATTCGTCATTTGAACCTTCTTTTAATTTCTTTCTAGGTACAACCATTTTAATTGGATATCTTATATAATCAGAATATTTCTTAACTAACGAAGAAATTATGTAACTATTAAGATAATCACTATAATTAAAATCATCACTATCTTCTTTTAATGTTAAAGTAATTTCAGTACCAAAATCAGTCTTATCACATTTTGAAATTGTATAACCTTCTACACCTTTTGATGACCATTTATATGCATCTTCTTCACCATATTTTTTTGAGATAACTTCTACTTTATCAGCTACCATAAATGATGAATAAAATCCAACTCCAAATTGACCAATTATATTCACATCTTTTTTCTTCTCATTTTCTTCTTTAAATTGTAACGAACCTGATTTTGCGATCATTCCTAAGTTATTTTCTAACTCATCTTTATTCATACCAATACCAGTATCAATTATTTTTATTGTTCTTTTATCTTTATCTAACTCTAATCTTATACATAAATCTTTCTTGTTTATTTTTATACTTTTGTCAGTCAATGACTTATAGTAAAGTTTGTCAACCGCATCACTAGCATTAGATATTAATTCTCTAAGAAATATTTCTTTATTTGTATATATTGAATTAATCATCAAATCAAGTAATCTCTTCGATTCTGCTTTAAATTGTTTCACTTAAGCGCCTTCTTTCTGTCAATCATCTTTGACAATTAAATACTACCACTATTTTTAGCACTTGTCAATAGTGAGTGCTAATATATTTACAAAAAAATTACAAGATTATTTTTTCTTCTTGTAACTTTTTAAATATTCTTCTACAGATTTTGTTTGTTTAAAAGGGAATATAAATGAATATTTTTCTCTTCTTTTTTCTTGTCTTTCTTTAATATGTCTTTTAAAATCTTCATATTTTACTTCTATATTATTTTCTTTTGCATACTTTCTAATTATTGTTAATATATTAAATGAATAAAATACATCTACTATAAAAAGACCTAAAAACATTCCTATATATAATGAAAAACTTAAATGTTTTGAAAACCATAAAAGCAAATTTATAACATGTGGCGCAAATAAATAATAATAAATAAAACTGCCAATTAGCCAAATTGTTGAAAAAAACGGACATATTATTCCTTTATAATTTCCCCATCTATCACTATAATCCCAAAGTCTAACGTCCATTTTTTTAAATATTAAACCTGCGATTAATTCTATTAGAGTTAAGCAAATTCCCATAATAACTATAGATAAAAAAGGATTTATATCATATTTTGTAACAACAATATATATAAATGTAACTACGCATAATCCAAAACCATAAATTGGTACCCATGGTCCTACAAAAAAACCTGGATTTATAAGTTTTTTCATTGTTAATTTTGCATATAATAATTCTAAAACCCAACCTACTAAACTACCTATAAAAAATAAAAAGCAAAAAGCTAAGAAAAGAGACATAATACCACCTACTTATTATTTGTTTTTTTCATATTATAATCATTTAGATATTCTTTTAATGATTTAGTTTGTTTAAATGCTAATAAAAATGAATACTTTTCTTCTGCTTTCTTTTGTAACTCTTGAATATGTGCCTTTAATTCTTCATATTTTACTTCAATATCATTTTCTTTAGCAAACTTTCTTATTTTAACTAAAATTTTTGCAGAATAAATAAAATCTAATATTATAACTCCAAAGAATATACCTAATACAAATGAGAATGATAAATTTTGTGAAAACCAAAATAAAGCATTTAAAATATGATCAGCAATAAAATAATAATATATTGCGCCTACTATAGTCCAAATTGCTGAAAAAAGTGGACATATTATTCCTTTATAATTTAACCATCTATCACTATAATCCCATAGTTTAACTCCTCCACCTTTAATAAAAGTTAAACCAGCGATTAATTCTATTAAAGTCATAACAACTCCCATGAGTAATATAACAACTATAGGAGATAAATCAAAATTTGAAAAAAATAAATGAATATAAGTTAATGCACAAAGTCCAAAACCATAAATTGGCAAGTAAGGTCCAACTAAAAATCCTGGATTAACCCATTTACCATGAACAATTCTTCTAAAAAATAATTCTAAAACCCATCCAATCATACTTCCAATAAAAAATATAAATACAAAACTTAAAAATAATGACATGCTATCCTACTCCTATTTTATTAACATAATTATAACTCAAATTTACAAAAATTCAAATAAATGTTATAATATCCTACCGAAAAAGGAGTTAATTTACATGATAAATAGAAAAAAAATAATATTATATACAAGTTTAAGTTCTATGCTTCTATCTTTAAATGGATGTGGTAAAGAAAAAGAATATGATTACAATAATGAAGATATTGAATATACCACTGAATATACTACAGAAAATACTACAGAATATACTACTTATGAAAATACTACAGAATATTATACTGAAAATACTACAGAAAATATAGACGATAGTACTGAATTTAATTGTTTTGAAGACGAAAAAAATGAAATAAAAAAATATATTAATGAACAGAATTATGAAATGGCTAAACAAAAAGGAAAAGAATACTTTGTAACTATTGTTGATTTTATATTTTACGAAAAAAGGATAAATGGTATTACATTTGATGAACTTAACGAAGAAAATAAAAATATAACATACAATAATCTTCGTATTATTGATAGTTTTATAATGAGTATAGATGAAGATTATAAAGAAAGTTTATCCGAAAAATATAATAAAGTTAAAGATTTTACTAGCGAAAAATACAACGATGCAAAAGATATAATAAAAGAAAAAATCGGTGAAGAAAATTGTGATAAAATTAATGATGTAAAAGAAAAAACAGAAAATGTAATAAAAGATAAAAGTGAAAAAGCAAAAACAAAGGTTAAAAATTGGTATGAAGATTTTAGAAAATAAAAAATATGAGAAATTTATCTCATATTTTTTTTACTTCATCTACTTCTATAGGAAAATTACAATTAAACGAATTTATATCATTTAAATTCATTGAATAGTCACAAGATGTATCCATTATTGGTTCTAAATAATTATAGTTAACTCTTTTATTTTTCTCCCCTAATTTTAATGAAGATAAATAAAATGGTTCTCCATATTTTTTAGCTGTTTCTTCAGTTAATTCTATATATCCATTACCCATTAATTTTTTAGCAAACTCTTTATCTTCAACAAAAAATCCTGGTGCAGGTGTTGTTTCTATATCCAAATCATTTTCTTCTAAATAATATCTACCTACATTACATCTTACTGTTGAAAAAAATTGTCTATAAGTTGTATCAATCAAATATGTTTTTAAAATTACCTTATCATTATCTATTATTGGAATTGAAACAGTCCCAAAAGCATGATTATATGGATAACCAAAACAAATACTTGCTCTATTTTTAGTTACATCTAAATCTAAAACTTCAAATGGTAATATTGATAATGCTTGTCCTAGTTCACAAAAACCATTAAGAGAATTTTTTGCAATATCAATTCCCATTTTACCTAATATCTTTCTTGTATTTTCTACATCCCATTCTAATAATTTTTCTGCGTCTTCCTCTTTTATACCTGAAATCAACCTTTTTTCTTCTATATTTTCTAAGTTAGCTTCAATAAGTTTTTTAACAATATTAGAAACCTCTTTATCATCTATATTTTTTCTTATTGGTTCTTGATTTATGATATAACTTTCATTTTCATACATAAGACTTTTAGTATAAGCATCATATAAAGAAACTCCTTGTTCTCTACTTCTTTTATAATATTGTGTCCATATCTTTGATGCTTCTTCATGTCTTTTATCGTTATCATAATATTTTCTATACACATTTTCTAATTGTTCTAAATAAACTAATAATTCACTCATCATACAAAATCAACTCCAAACAAAATATTAAACTTATTTGTGCATATTATAACACATTAATTATTTTTTTGAAAATTTATTTTTACAATCAGTACATATAACAAAAAAATCTATATTATGGGAAATTAAATCTTCTTCGTTCATAATGGATTTTTCAAATTTTTCTATCTCATCATTTGGTATAATTTTCTTTTTATTACATTTAATACACTTTATATAATGTTCATGATTTTTACTATTTATTTCATAATATACTTCATTCTCTATTGAAACCTTTTTTAAAATCATTTGTTTTTCTAAAAATAAATCTAGTACTCTATACATTGTTGTCTTATCAAATAAATTTTCGCTATTTTCTAAAATAACTTTACTTGTACAAAAACCATCATATCTTAATATTATTTCATAAATCTTTTTTCTTTGTTTGGTAAGTTTAATATTATTATATTTAAATATTTCTTCTATCATAAATTTATACCTATAAAATTAAAGATTAATCCAAATATTACACCAATAAAATAAACTAATAATAAAATGATTATATTTTCTTTTATTTTTTTGTTTGTTTTAAATAAAACTAACAAACTTACTCCTGATGATGATAATAAACCTGCTAAAACGGTTCCAAAAGATATTATTTTCTTTAAATATAGTTCTATTAATATGATTGAAGCTGCACAATTTGGTATTAATCCTATAAGTGACGCTAAAAATGGACTAAACACACTATTTTTTAAAAATATTTTTTTTAATTCTTCATCACTATAATAACTAATAAATATATTAAGAATAAGTGAAATTATAAATATAAAAATGATTATATTAATTGTATGTTTTATACTTGACTTTAATATTCCATGTGAGCAATCACAATGTTTATCTAAACAAAAATCCTCTATTTTAGATTCTTCCTTTTGTTTAATAATAAAATCTATTATTAGTCCACAAACCATGCCTATTATAACTTTTATAATTAATATAGATGCAATTAAACTAAAATCACTTTTTTCTGATATTAATACAGGTAACATTTCATCAGATGTAGATAAATAAATTGAAATAAGTGTTCCAAGTGTAATAATTCTTGCAGCATATAAATTAGTAGCAGAAACTCCAAATCCACATTGAGGAAATGCTCCTAATATACTTCCTATAATAGGCCCAAATTTATTTTTTTTATTTATTATATTGTTACTCTTATTACTAAATCTATGCTCCAGATATTCCATAAGCAAAAATGTAACAAATAAAAAAGGTAATAATTTTATCGAATCAATAAATGTATCTAAAAGAATTTCTTTCATATCATCATCTCCTAAATGCAAAAAAAATGCATTTAGATTATAGCACACTTTTTAACTATAAATCAACTGCATTTTAATATCTTTTTACTAATACAAAACCTGATTTATTATTTATATATTTTTCACTTTCTCCTAATAATAAGTCATATGAATTATCATATAATGATCTAATATTAGTTATATTATCTGATTCACCAGTAAGTAAAGATAATGATGAATAATAAGAATCTTTTATTCCAGAAACATTATATCTATAAATCATTTTTGCTCCATCTGGATTTAAGTCAGATAATCCATAATTTTTATTATCAAAAATTATACTTTTTTTAATATCTAATTTTTTATCTTTTAAATATTTTACAGAATTTTTATATTGAAATATGTTTATCATTTCTTTAATTGTACTATCACTTTTTTCAGAGTAATCGTTAATCTTTTTTATAATAAAATCATTATAGTTTTTAACATAATTAAATTCAAAACTTAACGTATTTACATCTAACCTCGCATATATTAAATCATTTTCATAATCTGAATCCTTAATAGTAATAGTTATAATATTATTCTTTTTTTCAATACTATATTTTTTATCAGTAACAACATTTATAAGCTCATTAGATGAATTCAATCTAAATTCACCAAAAATATTATTAAATAATAAATTTATATTCGTTTTTTTTAGTTTTTCTATTTCTTTTTCATTTAACATTTTACACAATACTTCATCGTAAAAATTATAATTCAATTTTATCATCCCCATTATAATATATCATATATTATTATGAAATGCGACAATTTTTACATAAAAAAATATTGTATACAAAAAAAGTTCAATTTTGAACTTTTTAATCATCATGTTTTTTCTATACCAAAACTTACAATTTTCATTATATTTATTTGTACTATTATAACATATTGAATATATTATCCATTATCTAATTATTTTTTTTATTTATTCTCTTAAGTAATTTTTTTATACCTTTTTCTTGAACGCATCCTTCTGGATACTCAATACCTTCTGGTAATTTCATTGAAATATGTCCTTGTTTAAACCAAAGAATATCTCTTAAAGAATAAAACTTAAATTCTAATAAATTACATTTTATAATCATGTCAGTATGATTATCTTTCTCTTCTTCATCCATTGAGTTAAATGTAGTAGCAATTTTTCTTTGTTCTTCCTTAGTTTCTTCTGCTAATTTAATTATTTCATCTTCACTTAAATCTTTCACTTCATTATAATCAATTATCCAGTCAATAGCTTTAAAATATTCTATTTCTGATTCTTCATCGAATTTAATAAAATCATATCTATTCCCATCATTAATTATAGTAGCACCTATGCCAAAAACTTTCATAAATATAGAAGCAGGTATTGATAAATCAGACTCATTTAAATATACAAAGTCATTTTTTTGAACATATACTGAATTATTAGTAATTATTTTCATATAAAAAACCTCCTTTATCTAGTCGTTTATTATAACATACTTTTATTTCATTTCAATAAAAAATTTTATAAGTTTCAGTTATTTTCCTCCTTGAATTTGTTTATTAAATTTTTATGAATTAGTCTTATAAAATCACACATAGATTTGTTGTTAGCTTTCTCAAACGGAATCCAACTTATATCTTTACTATCATTTTTTCTAAAAGTTGGGTAAATCCATCCATCATTTATATTATAATAAACCACTATATTTTTTTCTAATAAAAAAGTCCATAATACCAAGTATTACGAACTTTTACTTATTTAACACACAAAAAGGTGCATAAATTTCAATATGGGGCGGTATAAGGGAATCGAACCCTTGCATACTAGTGCCACAAACTAGCGTGTTAACCACTTCACCAATGCCGCCATAAAAATTACTCTAATAATATAACATAATATCCTTTAAATAACAAGTCTTTTAATTTATTTTTATCAAAAATGTAAAATAAAAAAAAGAAAAACACTTTCAAGTAGAAAGCATTTTATCCCATTTTAATTATTGTATACATTGCTACTGCACCTATTATTATAGCGATTATACTAATTATTATTGCACTAGCATTACCTTTTTCTCCTAATGTATCAGGAATAGAATTTGGCATTACATCTTTAGCTTCAGTATTATCTTCAAATAAAGGTTTAGCTAATATTTCTGGTTCTTCATTAAGTACACTATTTTCACCTAGTACAAGTGAAGGTGAAATTTGTTCTTCATCCTCTACATTATTATTAGCAAATATATCATCCATTGAATTATCTTCTTCTTTTTTATTAGCAGATACATCTGGAACAATATTCTCTTCAGGAGTTTCTATAGTTTCAGCCTTCTCTTCATTCTTTTTACTCTCTAAATATACATTATATTTTTCTGTCATTTCATTTTCAAACTCTTTTAATTCTTTTTCTATTATTTCAAATGGTTTACTTAAATTATCATCTTCATAGTTTTTTAAGAAATTTATATATATTTCTTCAGTTATTGTTGGTATTTTTTGGGCTAACTCATTAACTCTTGAAATAATTTCTTTCTTTCTTAAAACTTTAAGATCATTTTTATATTTATCAAATAATTGCTTTTTTTGTTCATCAGTATATTCAGGGTTATTTAGAATTTTCATTACATCTTCACTATTGTAATCAAACTTACTTATCATCTTGTTCCTCTCCTATCTACCATATTCTAAATACATTATACAAAAAAACACCTTTATTTGTAAAGTGTTTTTGTTATTTTATTCCATTTTCACAACGATTTCCCCACGAATCGATTAATTTTTCATCACTATATACTTTTACAATTTCACAATTATTGGCACACCCCTTACACTCAACTCCTCTTGTTGAAAATTTTATGTTCTTTATCATAAATGAAAAAGGCTTTTCTATTTTACTCTTTTTCGCTAATATAGCTGATCCATAAGCACCCATTAAATGACCTATATCATCTACAATTATTTTTTTATTTAGTGTACTTTCAAATGAATCTACTACTCCTATATTTTTACTTACTCCACCCTGAAATACTATAGGAGATTCTATCTTTTTACCCTTACCTACATTATTCAAATAATTTTGAACTATAGAATTACATAATCCCTTTACTATATCTTCTTTTTTATAACCCATTTGTGCCTTATGAACCAAATCAGACTCTGCAAAAACAGTACATCTAGCAGCTATTTTAGTAGGATTTTTTGATAATTTTGATATATTTCCAAATTCTTCTATTGGAATATTTAATCTCTTTGCTTGACTTGATAAAAAAGAACCTGTTCCAGCTGCACATAATGTATTCATAGCATAATCAGTTACAATTTTATCATTAATAATTATTATTTTTGAATCTTGACCGCCAATTTCAAAAATTGTTCTAACATCTGGATGAACTGTTATTGTTCCTATTGCATGGGCAGTTATTTCATTTTTTACTATAGATGCATTTAGCATAGTTCCTATTAGTTTTCTTGCACTACCCGTTGTTCCTACTGAAACAATTTTATAATTTTTAGGCATTTGTTTTTGAAGTGAATCAAGTAATTTTTTTACAGCATCTATTGGACTTCCCTCTGTCCATAAATACTCACTAGCAAGTATATTATTTTCTGAATCTATTATTACTCCCTTTGTTGATATAGATCCTATATCTATTCCTAAATATGCTTTATTCATTATTATCTCTCCTCATTTTTAACATATCATAAAAAGCCTCTAACCTTGTTTTAATACCAAGTTCACTTGTCTGACCATCAAAGGTTAAAAACATTATCGGCATATTATAATCGTTACATATATTTTGAATTATTTTCATTGCTCCTATCTCAGGGGTACAACCAAAAGGTTTTATATGAAGAATTCCATCATAACCATTATCTATTAATATTTTTGTTCTAGAAACATTTTCTAAAGCATCCGCACCAATATTATATTTACAATATTCTTCTGCTATCTTTAATAATTTCTTTTCTGAAAATCTCTTTGTAATAAGGAGATACGTTGCATCTGTAAATCTAGTTATTTCTATATTCATTTTAGCAAGTTCTTTTTCTAAAAAATAATTTGAAAAAGGTTCCATTGAAGTATAAAGTTCACCAATAATACCTATCTTTATTGGATTTTTAGGTTTATCTATTTTAATATTCTTAAATTTTTTTAAATACTGTTTGTATATTTTTCTTAAATTAAAAAATCCTTTTACATTACTTAAATCTTTTTTAAATGATTCATATACTCTATCAAATGATCCTTTTTTTATTTCAAACCCTATATTTTTTCTTATATAAATATCTAATTTATCCATATAATGAATCATCTCTAAAGTTATAAAAAGATTATATAAAAATTTAATATAATTTATTTTTGGATTTAATTTTTTTATGGTTTTATAAATACTATTTACACCATTAATATCACTATCACTTAATGTATAAAATTCAAATTCATAACCTAGATTTTTTAATATTTCTTTTTGAACTTCATAATAATATCCAAATCTACAACCTCCTCCTGCTTGAATTAATATATTTGCGCCATTATCTAAACTTTCTATAAAATTACCTAAATTATATTTAAATGGTGTACATACATAATCAGGACTATATTTTGTTCCTAATTTTATAGTTTTATTTGTTATTTTTGGTGACTTCATAATTTTATAATTTGTTAATTTTTTAAGTAAATAATTTATAGGTATATAGTAATTACCTAATTCTGGAAAACTAATTATTTTATTGTTCAAAATTATAACCTCCTATTATATCTATAAAACTTTCTATTCTTGTCTTAAATCCCTCAAATGATGATATATCATCTATTAAAATTGTTATTAATGGCTTTTTTATTTTGCTTATAATCATCTCATTTACTAATGAATCTGGTCCACAAGGAAATGTTGTAAGAAGTAGTATTCCATCTACACTATTTTTGTATACTTCAATCATGTTTAAAAGTTCAATATTATATGTCCAATAAACTGATTTTGTTATATTTTCATATAAATTAGAATCATTATCTGGATCAAGTACATCACAATGAATTACTTCACAGTTAAAATCTTTTAATATTTTTTCAATATTCTTTCCAACAAAATTATCATTCATGTTATATGCATGAGATACAACTAAAACTTTTATCTTTTTACTATTTAATTTTTCTATTTCTAATAAATATCTTTTTTTATTTTGTTTATATTCTTCTATTTTTGCTTTTTTATAAGCATCTTCTACTTTACTTTTTGGTATATTTAATTTTTTCCCAAGATAAAAAAAAGCATCTTCTTCACTTATATTTTTATCCATATCAATATTATAATCTAATATTTTTGCTTTAACTGTATTATTAACTAAATCATATAATGCATAAAAATTTGTACATGTTTTCTCACCCTTTTTCAAGCAAACAATTCTAGGAACTAATATATAATCAACTTTATCCACAAGATAATTAACATGTCCCATAAATATTTTTAATGATAAACATGCTTCATCAACAGTTAATTTTTTTCCTGTTTCAATTGTTTCATTATTTGTATTAACACTTTCAACAACCTCAAAACCTAATTCTTCAAAAAATGTTCTCCATAATACATTATATTTATAATATAGTAACGCTTTTGGTAATCCTATTTTTATTTTTTTCATATATATTCCTCTCGTTATAAAATATATGATTTAAATAAAAAAAAAGACTATTAATTTAGTCTTTAAAAATTAAACATTAATAATTCAGGTTTTATAACTAATAAAGCACCTATTATCAACATAATAATTCCACCTATTAAATGTGAATATTTAGTATATTTAGTAGATATTGCCGCTATTTTTGAAGTTTTCATAGCAATAAAGAATACTACTAAGTCATCTATCAAGAAGAAGAAAATATATATAAACATATAAATTCCATACTCGATACCTGTTAAATTATTCATCGCAAGTATTTGAGTAAATAAAAGTGGAATACCAATAGAACACATTAATTCTATAATATTTACTGATGCCGCTAAAACCATAATTCCTAAAATGGATAATATAAATTTATTTTCTGTAGTAATTTTCTTTATATTTTCCATTATTTTCTTTCTTTCTTTTCTATCTACAACATCGCATCCTTCATCCTTTTTCTTAACAGAATTTACATACTTAGTTATATTTACAATTCCTATTACAATTGATATTGCAGCAACTAATAATCTTATTAAAGATATTTTACTTATAAATGTTGCAAGATTAAGCCATGTAAGCATAAAAGCTAAATAAACTACACCTGATGTTAGTATAAATGTTAAGCCTAAGATCCACATTTTCTTTCTATCTTTCATGTTAAATAACATTGTTATTAAGAAAATTAATATCCACATAGCACATGGATTAAAACCATCAACAAAACCTAATACAACTGATAAAAGCGGTAATGAGACTTTTTTTGGATTAATGCTACCTAAAACAGGTACATCAACGTTTTCATCTTCATTTTTAGTTTCCTTTTTTATTTCATTTTTTTCATCTACTTTTATTCTTGCATTTTCATTTTCTTTTATTTCTTCTTTTGGAGGAGTAGATGTTCCAAGAACTTCTCCTACATAATCTCTATACTCTTCATTATCAGTATAATAACTAATATATCTTTTTATTTGTTTACTTGTTATATCATCGCTATAACCTACAATTACTTTTTTTCCTATAACAGTATATGGAACACCAGACTGTTTATTATCTAATTTTTCTTGAACTTTTTGTAATAATTCTTGATTTTCTTTATTATACCAAACCTCATATTTATATAATTTAACGTTACTTTTATCACTTAGATAACTATCTAAAAATTTTTCTTCTGCTGCACAATGTGGACATCCATCTCCGTAAAATAAATATATATTAATATCTTTTTCTAAGGCATTTACTTTAAATGGTATAATCAAAAATACAAATATTGTAATTAATAATAATTTAAATTTATTCTTCATAATTTACACCTACTATTTCTTCTATTTCTTTTTCTGTTTTTTCTCCAATTAATCTTGTAATTTCTTTATCGCCCTTCATAAATATAAGTACAGGAAGTGTATTTCCAACATTATATTTTAAAGCTTCATCATCAAAATCATAATCCAAATTAGTTACTTTTATATTTGGATATTTCTCCATAACTTTACTTAAACTATTATTAGTAATAAGACATGCTGGACACCAAAGTGCACCTATTTTTATTATTTCCATATTACTCACCAAAATAATTATATCATATAAATTAAAAAAATTTTGAATTAATCAAAATTTTATATAATTAATTGCTGTCCAACACTAAGTAAATTACTGCTTAAATTATTTTTCTTTTTTATATCCGTAACAGTTGTACCATTTTTATTTGCAATACTCCATAGACTATCCCCTTTTTGAACAATATAAATATTAGCAGATGGTATTTTTAATACCTGGCCTATACTTAAGGTATTACTGCTTAAGTTATTTAATTTTTTTATTTTATCTACTGTTGTTCCATATTTATTTGCAATTACCCAAAGACTATCTCCTTTTTTTACCACATATGTTGCTTCATCTATATCACTAGGTGTTTTTTGCTCACTTATTATTAATATTTGACCTATACTTAAAGTATTACTGGTTAAATTATTTAATTTTTTTAGTGAGTCTACTGTTGTACCAAACTTTTTAGCAATTGACCATAGACTATCTCCCTTTTGAACTTTATAAGTTGATTCTGTAACATCTACACTTTCCTCTATCTTCTTTTGAGGGATAACTAAAACATCTCCTATATTTAATAAATTACTACTTAAGTTATTAGCATTTTTTAAATCATTAACAGTAATATTATATTTATTTGCAATATTCCATAGGCTATCTCCTTTTTTTACTACATATGTCTCTTCTATTCCTTCTTTTGAATAATATGGAATTCCTTTATAATTCGCAATTGCTTTAACTACAGCTTCCGCATATTTTTCATAATTATCTTTTATTTTTGTAGCATCATTTTTATTATCAACAAATCCATAATAAATAATTATTGTTTCTATATTTCCAGTGTCTCTTTGAAGTGGATAATAATCTTTTGATGTATCACTTAATGATCTTCTTTGATACCATTTATCAACATTTCTACCTGCTTTAACTAAATTTTCTGCTATTGATGATGCTAGTGTATCATTATTTCTTAATGCATAAATTATTTCTGCACCATCGCCTCCACCTACATTTAATCTGTTTGATAAAGCAACAACTTTTGAATTATCACCATAAGCATTTTTTACTATTTCTGCTCTTTTTGAATCACTCAGCGTTTCATCACCACTTCGTGTAAGTGTTACATTTGCTCCTAATTCTTTTAGTCTATCATATATATATTTACTTATAAGTAATGTATAATCCTTTTCAACAATATCATTACCCTTATTTCCAGAATCACTTCCGCCTCTATAAGCATCTATTACAATCATACATTTCACCTATAATAATTATATTATTTTTATTTAAATTTATAACAAAATATGTTAAAATAAATGTAATAGAGGAGGTCTTATTTATGGCTGTCAAATTTAGAGAAATTGAAAATGTTGAAGAAGGTGACATTTTAGCTCAAAACATATATGGTTCTAGTGGAAACATATTAATAAAAAAGAACACAAAACTTACAAAATTTATGATTAATAAATTAAATCAACTTGGTTTTTCCAATATAACAGTAAAAGAAAACTATGAAGATGTTTATGATGAAAACAGATTTATAGATGAACAACTTGTATCACAAACTATTGAAAAATTAAAAAAACTTGATGCAGACAGTATTGTTGATAGTGCAAAACAGATTGTTGAAAATGCTGTAAATGTTAAGAATATTATTTTTGAGAATCATGGTATTTGGAAAAAAAGTGACAAGTTTTTCCATGAGCAATTAGCATCAACAGAATTTAGTGTATTAGTTGGAAAAATTCTAGATTTCAATGACACACAATTACTTGACCTTGCTGTTGCAGCACTATGGCATAAAATGGGAACACTATGTGTATTTGATGAAAATTTTCAAAAAATAAAAATCCCAAATTCCTTCAGAATAAAAAGTACTAATATAAAAGAATATGATAATGCTTTAAAAGAATATGATGAAAATTATTATCCATTATATAGTATTGGTTTAATAGCAGATAATAAAAATATTTCTTCGACAGCAAAAATGGCAATCGCACTTCATAGAGAAAATATATCTTTTGCATATGAAAATGGTAAAATTAATAAAGATGTAAAAAACTTATTTACAATAAACCTAAATGAAAAAGAAAATGCATATATATTTTCAAGAATATTACATATTACAGATTCATTTCAAGATATAAAATATAGCAAAATAAATGGTAGGTTTTTATCTACAGATGAGGCTTTAGAATATATTTATGTTGTTGATAACAAAATTGATGAAAATATAGTAAATGCTGTTAGAGATGCAATTAATCCTAATATAGTAATTAAAAAGTAAATACATATTGTATCTACTTTTTTTCTTTCTCTATTTCCTCATTTATTTCTTCATTTATCTTTATTATTTCATACTTTTTATTAAAATAATGAAAAATTGTTTTAAATGTAGCAATTAAAGGTACTGCCACTACCATACCAACAATTCCAAAGAAATGACCAAATACTAATAAAGCAATTATAATAGTAACTGGATGTAGTTTTAAATTTTTACTTTGAACTAGTGGTGTAAATATAACATTATCTAATAGTTGTGCAACAACTAAACTTATTAATACAATAATACCAGTTGTAATACTTTGTGAAAATCCAACAATTACAGCGGGAACTCCACCTATATATGGACCAACATAGGGTATAACATTTGTAATTCCACTAAACAATGCAAATAAAATTGATGCTTTTAAGCCTGCAATTGAAAAACCTATACTATTTTCAATCCAAATTAATGTTGTTGTTAATAAAATTCCTTGAATATAATTTACTAATGTTCTATTAGATATATCAACTAAATTTCTAGCATCATCTCTCCAATTTGCTGGTAAAAAGTTTATTAATACTCTACTTACATTATCAAAATCAAATAACATATATAAACCTATAAATAATCCCATAAGAAGTGTACCAAATCCAGAAATAATTGAAGTCATTATACCAAATACCTTATCAGGTAATCCAGTTGATATATTTTTAGCAATATCAGAAATAGAATTAAGTAAGCCTGTTTTAACATTATCAACATCACCACCTAATAAAGGAGCAAAAAACTCACATATAGAATTTGTATAATCCTTTAAACTATTTGTTATTTTAGGAATAATATTAACAAATTCATTAAATTGATTTGTAAGAGTTGGAACACTATATATTACAAATATTGTAAATAATGCTAAAAAACCTATATATACAACTAGTGTTGCACATACCCTATTAAATTTATGTCTGCATAAAAATTTAACAATAGGATTGAATAACCATGCAATTATAAAACCAATAAAAAATGGTGTTAATACCTTTAAAATTGTTTTAAAAATTGGGAATATATTCCATTGTTTTAAAATATATGAAGTTATAAATATTCCACATACAATCAATACAAAAAATAATAATCTTAGTATTTTATTAAATAATAATACCGTATCATTTACATTTTGATAATCTATTTTATCAGATTTGTTATTTTTCTTAAACATTCTATCACATCCTTTATAATAAGTATAACATATACAAAATCAAAAAAAAACTATCACAAGATAATTCTTTTATAAATATAATCTTTTAGTTGGATATAAATTTCTATATTTTAAATTTTTACATTGATTTGCTTTATTTTTAATATAATTCGATACAAGTTCATTATCTTTAAAATTACTCAAATAAAATTCCTTCATAGCACACAATATATATCTAATATTACCTTCTGCACTATCAATTAACATTTTAAAGTCTTCTTCATTAATCATTTTTGATATAAACTTCAATTCATCCTTCGGATTATTTTTATTATGATACGCAATCCTTGAATCTATTATATTTCTTGCAATTTCATAATCTTTTGCATAATCAACATTTACTAAATCATAGCCTTTATTTAAATATCCTTTTCTTACTTCTTCATCATTAATAATATTGTTATCATTTATTAGTAAAATTGTTTTATAAAATATATCAAAATAATTACTATATTTTTGTTGTACATTCATAGGTAATCCATCTATATTATTAAGTATTAGTTGAACATTTTTTATTCCAGTTGCCTTTCTTATTATGTATAATAAAGGACAAACTAAATCACCACATTTATAATTTCTTAATAAATTTACTTTTACTCTATTAATATGTTGATATAAATCCATTTTTAAAATCATTGGACTTATTGATATCCCAATATTTTTTATAAATGATAATAATTTTAACGCAACACTAAGCTCAATATATGCCTCTATTTTATTTTCTCTTAATGCCTCTTGATATTCATTTAGCAAAATAGAATTAAAATAAAATGTTAATTCATCCTCATATATTTTTTCTTTCATATATTCCATTGAAGTAAGTCTTTTTCCACTATCAAAGTTACCTGATAATATTATTTTTTTGCTACTAGACTCATTTATTTTATCAATTATATCTAAAACAGGCTCTTTTATAAAAATTTTATTATTATCTATTGTTTCTTTTTTTGTCAAACAAAATTCTTTTATACTATTCATACAAACTTCCTTTCTAAGCAGCTTATAAATTGTAGCATAAATTATATATATTATTTTATTTTTTTAATCGACAAATTATGACAAAAAAGAAAAAAACCTTATATTATATAAGGATTTACATTTCATATGGTGACCTGTACGGAATTCGAATCCGTGAATGTTGCCTTGAGAGGGCAATGTGTTAAGCCACTTCACCAACAGGCCATAAATAAAGTATATCAGAAATTTTTGGTTTTGAAAATTATTTTTAAAAATTTAACAAAAAAAATACATTCAAACTGAATGTATTACATCTTTTTAGTTAAAATAACAAGTCCTCCAATTACTACAATAGATATAGATGCAACTATTATTATTGGAATTACTGGAGATGATTCTTTTTCATCTTTTTTACCATCTTTTACTTGTTTTACAACATCTTTATATGAATCAGATTCATATGCATTTTTTATTGCTTCTTTTATTTGATCATCATAGCTTTCAGCATATCCATTAAATGTTTTATTTCCAATAACAATATATGGAACACCAGATACTTGTTCTTTTAATTTTGAAGCAACTTCATCCATCAATTTACTATTATCTTGATCATTCCATACTTCATATTTTACAAGTTTATAATATTTACCATATTCTTCTTCTATACTATTAAAAAACTTTATAGCTTCTTCACAGTGTGGACAACCATCTCCCCAAAATAAATATACATTTATTTTTTCTTCTGCTTTTGCATTATTAATAGGTAAAACCATTATAACCATTGTTAAAACAACTAAAGCAAAATATTTTATTTTTTTCATATCATTACCTCTTTCTCTTACATTATATAACTATTATAATCCTAATTAATTTTTTAATCAATATAATAATTATCTATTTTTTGAATAAACTAATAATGGTGATTATATGAAATTTAACTTAAAAAAATTTATTATTATATTACTATCAACATTTATTATTGGAAATTTATTTTCTTTTCTATCTTTTGATACAAGTTTTTATAAAAGTTTAGAAAAACCAATAGATGTTCCTGGAATATTATTTCCTATAGTATGGTCTATTTTATTTTTGTTAATGAGCATTTCATTATATATGGCTACCAACAATAAAGAGGACAATACAGATTCATACATTATTTATTATGTTCAATTAGTAATAAATTCTTTATGGACACTATTTTTCTTTGGTTTTAAATTATATTTATTTTCATTTTTTTGGATAATTTTAATTATAATATCTGTTATTATAATGATAATTAATTTTTATAAAAAAAATAAGGTATCTTCATTATTACAGATTCCTTATCTTGTATGGTTAATATTTGCATCATATTTAAATTTTATGATTTATTATCTTAATTAAATACAAAACTCAAATTACCATCTTCTTCTAATTTTAATTTTGCATTAAACAACTTATTATTTTTTGAAACAAAACCATTTATATTAGGAGATATGTTATTTTTTAATATTTCTTTTGCGACTTCTTTACTAATTGTTCTTTTACAAATATTCATACTTATTTTAAAATTACAACCATCTTTATATCCAGTACATCCATAATTATATCTACCCTTTACAACATCTTTTCCACATAATGGACATTTACCTATTAAGTCCATATAAAAGCCTGTATCTATATCTTCTTCTATTGAATAATTCTTTTTCTTAAAGATTTCACTTATTTCTTCTTCAGCAAGCAAAACAGCATCATTAATCGATATTTCATCTTTATATACTTGTTTTAATGCTTTACCAAGTGTACTTGTTTTATACTTATCCATAGTAATTTTCATTTGTATTAAAGATTCAATTAAATAAATTCCTCCTGGAAGAATATAATATGAATCTTTTTTCAATTCAATATATTTACTGTTTATTGCATTATTTATTATACCAGTTCTTGTTGCTTCTGTACCAAGTTCAAGTCCTTCAAATATTGCTTTATAATCTTCTGTATCATCTTCATTTTCATCGTCAATTTTTGCTTTTTCTTCTCTGAATGGATTTTTTAAATAATTATTTAATGTTTCAATTGTATAATGTTTTGGCGCAGACGTTTTCTTTTCTTTTATCTTAAAACAAATATTTACTTCATCACCCTTATTTAAATTAGGTAATAATTTATCATTTTTATTGTAAACATCATATTTTGTCCATCCTTTTTCAACAATAACTGTTCCTTTTAAAGTAAAAGATTCTATTCCACCAACATCTATAGTTATCTCTGTTTTTTCAATCTTACAATCTTCTGAACAAAAAACTGCGGCAAATCTTCTAAAAACAGCTGAATATACAATTAATTCATCCTTTGTTAATTTTGTTTTATCAGGAATTTTATATGTTGGTGTTAATGCAGAGTGCGATTCAATTTTTGAATCATCAAATATTGTTTTATCATCCTTAAATTTTACAGGATATCCTGATGCTTTAACATTTTCAAGTATCTTTTTTATTTTATCTTTTTCGTTAGTTGCTAAATATTCTGAATTTGTACGAGGATAAGTTAAATAACCTTCTTCATATAATTTTTGAATAATAGATAATGATTTATCCATTGGCATTTTATATCTTTTCCCAAGAAAATTCTGAAGTTTTGATAGTGAATATAATTTACCTGGTTTTAGAATATCTTTCTTTACTTTTTTATTAACTACAATTGCTTTTTGTTCATTATATTTTTTACATAATTCTTCTGCTTTTATTTTATCTTTTTTATCAAATTTTTCTTTAGAATTTAATTCTACAATCTCTCCATTTGTTTCTTCAGAAGATGAGATACCATAATATATATCTTGAACAAAATTTTTTATATCCATATCTCTATCGTATATTGCTTTTACTATAGGAATTATTACTCTACCAACTCTTAGAAGTGTCCCTGTTTTTAAAGTTGCATATCTTGTTAGATTAACACCATATAACCAATCAATATATGTACGCGCAAACCCTTCATTTGCTAAATTGTTATATTCAGAATCTTCTTTCATTTCAACAAGACCTTGTGCAACGGTTTCTGGTGTTTGGTCAGGAAGCCACAACCTTAATACTTTCTTATCTTTTTCTAATGCATTTTTTATACATAATCTTACAATTATTTCTCCTTCTCTATCAGAGTCACCTGCATTAACAACGGTATCTACATCTTCTCTATTTAGTAAAGATTTGATTATATTAAATTGTTTTAATATACCCTCATCCACATTATTATTTTTATCCTTTTTTAATCTGAATTTAAAAGTTTTAGGAAAACATGGCAAATTATCAATAACCCATCTTGATGATGGATTATCTTCATATTCTTCAATATCACATAAACCAAATAAATGTCCATATGCCCAAGTAACAATATATTTATCATTTTCAAAATATCCATTTTTTCTATTCATCTTTCCAATACCAGCTACAATATTACGAGCAAGAGATGGTTTTTCTGCAATTATTACTATCATGCCACATTCTCCTTTCATATTAATTATAACTAAAAAAGTCTAGAATTTCTAGACTTTAAGATATATTAATTTAATCCCATACCTATTTTAGCAAATAATATAAGCAATCCGATTAATCCTGTTATGATCGCACCAATTGTTGTTCTCCATAACCATTTATTTCTATCTCTTATATCATTTATAGATTCTTCATTCTTTTTTGCTATATTATATGCTTCCTCACTCTTTTGTTTAATTGTTTTATAATCGTCAATTTTATTTTCTATTACAGCGAGTCTAGTAAGTACTTCTAATTCAAATTTTTCTTCCATTTTATCACCTCATTTAATATAATCTTCTAGTATATTAAATGAAATTATTTTAATTTTGAATTTATTTTTAACTATTATTATATCAATTATTTTTATATATTATTTATATTTGTTATTTTTACTGTGGATATTAAAAATCCCATTTTGATTTTATATTCTACTTCTATATTTGGATTTTCTTCAGTTAAAGATATTTCATATGGTGTTTTATGTCCCCAAAAACCTAGTTTAATAGTATGATTACCAACTGCCACAGGAACCTTTCTATCATCACCAACCATTACGCTACCTACTAAAATGTCATCTACATAAATAGATATTGGCATTAAACAACCAATAAATTGTTTTTTTCTTTTAAAAGTTATACTCCCCATTTGTGCATTAATTACGCTACCACAGTTATTACAAAATTTTGTATTTTCTGTTATTTCTTTTCCACACTTTGTACAAAACATATTTTTACCTCCAAATATATTTTATCACGTATAATACTGATTAGTAAATGAATTTAATTTAGGAATTTAATTATTTCATATTAATAAAAAAATAGTAAACATAATTATTGCCTACTATTTTATTTTATTTATTCATTAACCTCATAATAATATGAAGTTTCAATTCCTTTAAATAATGTTTCTAAACTAAAATCATCAGTTAAATTATTTTCTATTAAGGTTCTGATTTCTAATGTATTAATTGGACTTCTTTCCATTGCTTGTAAATATAATTTTTTATCTATATTTTCCCAATTAACAATTTTATTTAAATTTTTCTTTAATATTAAATCTAACCAAATTCTAGTACTACGTCCATTCCCTTCTAAAAATGGATGTGCAATATTCATTTCAACATATTTATCTATTATTTCACTTAAAGATGATTCTTTCATTTTTTCTATTTTTTTTAGTATATCTTCTAGATATAACGTATTAGCAAATCTAAAATTACCTTTTGAAATATTTTCTTTTCTTATTTTACCTGCAAACTCATAAAGTCCATCAAATAAAGATTTATGTATTTGCTGTAACCCTTTTGTCGTTCCAACTTCTATATTATTAATTTCTCCACTTGATAACAATTTCTTTGCTTTTTCTAAACTTTTTTTATCTATTTCATTCATAATTAATATAATCCTCTTAATAAGTATTATACTCATTTATTTTAAAATAAAAATCATTTAATAAATAAATGATTAATCACAATATGGCAGGGGATGAGAGAATCGAACTCCCAACTAAAGTTTTGGAGACTCCTATTATACCATTTAACTAATCCCCTAAATGAGTACATTTTAATAATACCATATTTTTTCTGTTTTATCAATATTTGATTTTAAATTCATATAATATATTGGAGGAATTAATTATGAGTATTGTTGCATATACAAGCAAAGAATTAGATTTACTTGCTAGATTAATGAGAGCTGAAGCTGTTGGTGAAGGAAATCTTGGAATGCTTATGGTTGGTAATGTTGGAATTAATAGAGTTTTAGGAAATTGTCTGGATTTTAAAAAGATAAAAAGTATATATGATATGGTTTATCAAAGCCCTGGAGGTTTTTCAGGGCCAAGTAGTTCATTATTCTTTTCAAGTTCTACAACAGCAGAAAAAAATTTAGCAAAAAGAATTTTAAGAGGAGAGTATTTTCATCCGGCTACTAATGCACTTTGGTTTTATGCCCCTAGTAAAACAGATTCATGTAAACCAACATGGTATAATCAAACAAATAGTGGAAGATATAAAAATCATTGTTTCTACAAACCAGCTCAAGGAGTATGTAGAGAATTATATTAAAAAACACTAAAATTTTAGTTTTTAGTGTTTTTCTTTATTTGTAATTCTTGACCTACTGTTAATACATCAGATGTTAAATTATTTAATCTTTTTATATCGTCTATAGTTGTATTATAATTGTTTGCTAGTGCCCATAAGCTATCTCCTCTTTGAACAGTATATACTATAATATCACTACTTTTTCCTGAAGGTATTAATAATTTTGTTCCGATTGTTAAATTGTTACTTACTAAATTATTTTGATTTACAATATCATCTACTGATACATTATATTGTTTAGCAATTGAATATAAAGTGTCTCCACTTTTTACTGTGTATACAGTTCCTTCACTGATTATTTCTTCCTCTGATGGAGTTACTATTGTTGTTGCACTTGGTATTTTTATAATCATACCTACACTTAAGTTATCACTAGTTAGATTATTATATCTTTTTATTTCTGATACTGGAACATCATATTGTTTAGAGATTGACCATAAACTATCTCCTTTTTTTACTACATATGATATATTTGTCTCTTCAGCTTTTTGATATTCAGGTACTTTTAAAGATTGACCAATATATAAAAGATTATTTGAAAGATTATTTAATTTTTTTATTTCATTTACAGAAGTATTTAATTTTTTTGATATACTCCATAATGTATCTCCTCTTTGAACAGTATAAACTTCAGATGAATATGGTTCTTGATATTTAAATCCTTTATTATTTGCGACTGCTCTTACAACGGCTTCTGCGTAATTTTCCCAATTATTTTTTATTCTGTTAGCATCTTTTGTATTATCAACAAAACCATATTCTACTATTATTGGTTCAGTATTACCTGTATTCCTGTGGATAAAGTAATAATCTTTTGTATTATCACTAGGTAATCTTCTTTGATAAGCCTTTCTAACTGGCTCTCCTTCTTTATTTAATTCATTTAATATAGATGTCGCAAGTGAGTCATTATTTCTTAGTGCATAGATTACTTCGGCGCCTTCGCCACCTGCCGATGGTCATTGTGTAGTTAATTTATTATTCTTCGATTTCTTCTAATATACCCTCTATCAAATATT